>JALSJY010000188.1 GCA_026989045.1 Hyphomicrobiales bacterium
CTTGCGTGAAGAAAAACTGGGTTATCTTGATTTTGTTCATTATGGCGATGTGGTTTTTCCAATTAAGGTGAAGCTAGAAAATGGAGCGGCTGAAAAAGGTGCAATAGTGAGGGCCGATATATTTTTAGGAATTTGTGCAAATATTTGTATTCCCGTTAGGCAGTCACTTGAGCTAGGGCTAGACTTTAAAAAAGCAGATCGCGCGCAACGCTCAAAACTTAATTTGGCTATGGCACTTGTTCCAAATATTTGGGACAAACAAGAAAGCCCGATAGAAGAAATTTTATTGGATATAAAAAATGCTCGTCTTGATGTTAAAATAGATAGGCTAATGATTGATTCATCATCAATCATAATAGATTATGATGATCCTTTAATTTTATTTTCTTTGCCCCAATATAGCCCTAATGGTTCAATAGTAAGCTTTAACTTATTAGATAAAATTATGGTCAATGAGTTGAAGGGGAAGCAGGCTCGTGTAACTTTTCAAACCTCTGATGGTGCTTATGAAATATTCTTAGAGCCAAGTTTGAAAAATGAATAAGTCTAATTGATGAATAAATTTTGTCTTTAAGAAATATTAGAAATATGTTAACTGGATTGTTAGCGTAATAGGGGTTTTAGTAAAATGACGATTGGGTTGGCTAAGATATGAGTATGAATTTTGTAAAATTTGCTGGTGCAATTGCTCTTGGTGCGTTTTTAAGCGCTTGTTCAGCAGGCTCATTTTTGGGCGGTGATGATCAAGCAGCAACTGGCAATGCTACAACAGCACTTGCAAATATTGATGTAGATCAAAATGCACTTAACTCTAGTGCAACGGCTTTGCCAGCAATTGCAACAGAATGCCCACCAATTAAAGTGCGTAATGGTGGTGAAGCATTATTCTTATATGAAAAAAATAAAATTGGTGATGCTAGGGCTTTGAATTATCAAGCGGTGATTGATAAGCAATCGCGTAATTGTGTAGTTTCTAACGGTTTAATCACTGTGAAAATGGGTGTGGTTGGTCGCGTTTTACTTGGGCCCGTTGGCAAACAAGGGCAGTTTACCTTGCCTTTACGTTTTGCTGTAGAGCGTGATGATATTGCAGTATTCTCTCAAAAATATGATATTCCAGTAAATATTACACCACCAAATCAGACAGAAGAGTTTGTTAAAGTGGTAGAAAATGTTGCCATTCCTTATCTAGGTGGTGAGAATATTGTTATATGGGTAGGTTTTGATCCTAAAGGCTAGGAATACGAGCAAATTCGTCTGCACAAACGATTTAAAACTCTTGAAAACCAAGGGGGTTTCTAGCGAATTGTAAATCATTTGTGCCGACGAATTATCTCATATTCTTTCATTTCCCATTTGCCTAGATGAATATCTTATGAGTTATGGTTTTCCTTCTTTTTGCACTAGATGCGTTTCTTTATTGACGGATAAATGATTCTGCATCATTATGTGTCTAACTGCGGGAGAGATTGGGTTTTCCCCAGCGCCGAAGGAGCAACCGCCCCGGAAACTCTCAGGCAAATGGACCGTAGTTAAACTAAATCTCTGGAAAGCGGGCGTTTTAGCCTCACCGACGGAGCAACTTGTCAAATATTTACGACAAGGAAATCTCTCAGGTTGTTAAGACAGATGGGGCGTAAAATTCACTTTGGTAAAAGTGATAAAAGCGCCTTTGTTTAACGATTGAGAGAAAAATGAGCAAACCAGAAGAAAATATAAAACAAACCAGCCTTTATAATCTGCATATTGCCAATGGTGGACGAATGGTGGATTTTTGCGGCTATTCGCTACCAATTCAATATAGCGGGATTGTTAAAGAACATATTCATACCCGCAATTCTGCTAGCCTGTTTGATGTTTCGCATATGGGGCAGATTATTATTACTGGGGGTGATTTTGTTAGTATGGCAAAGGCGCTTGAGGTTTTAATACCTGCTGATATTCTGTCACTAAAACCTAGTGAAATGCGCTATAGCGTTTTACTCAATGAGGGAGGTGGCATTATTGATGATTTAATTATCACTCGTGATGCAAAAGATTTAGCAATTTTTATTGTGGTCAATGCGGCAACAAAAGAAAATGATTTTGCAATTTTGCAAAAAGGGCTGGCTGGTGATTTTGATATTAAACTTGAAATGGGCAAATCTTTAATTGCTTTGCAAGGGCCAAAAGCAGCACAAGTGATTAAAAAATATTCATCAATTGCAAATGAACTTGTTTTCATGACTTCAGGATATGCAAATATTGCTGGCTTTGAAACATATATTTCTCGCTCTGGTTATACTGGTGAGGACGGATTTGAAATTTCTGTTGCTGATGAAGATGCTTTAGAATTAGCAAAAATTTTACTTGAGAATGAAGATGTGGAATTTGCAGGTCTTGGCGCGCGGGATAGTTTGCGTCTTGAGGCAGGGCTTTGCCTTTATGGTCATGATATGAATGAAGAAATTGATCCAATAAGTGCATCAATTATTTTTGCTATTGGCAAACGCCGTAGAGAAGAGGGTGGCTTTGTTGGGTTTGAAAAAATATCATCAATATTAGCCAATGGCGTTGAACAAAAGCGGGTTGGGGTGATTTTTGATGGCCGTATGCCTGTTCGAGAGGGTGCAGAAATTGTTGATGAGCAGGGTCAAAAAATTGGCCATGTAACTTCAGGCAGTTTTTCGCCTATTCTTGAGAAGCCGATTGCTTTTGCTTATGTGCCGAAAACTCTCAGCAAAATTGGCAACTCAGTAATTGCCATTGTTAGGGGTAAGCAGGTTTTAGGAACTATTGTTAAAATGCCATTTATAGCGCAAAATTATTTGCGCTCACACTAAACAAAAGAGGAAATTTTATGTCTGAAACAAAATATTCAACCGATCATGAATATATCCGCCTTGAAGCAGAGGTTGGCGTTGTTGGTATTTCTACTTATGCGCAAGAGCAGTTGGGCGACATTGTTTATGTTGAATTGCCAAATGTTGGAGCAAAATTGTCTAAGGGTGATGAGGTTGCAGTGATTGAATCTGTAAAGGCGGCATCTGAGCTTTATTCGCCTGTTTCTGGTGAAGTGGTTGAGGTTAATGAAGCGCTTAATGATGAGCCAGCTTTGGTGAATTCTGATGCGCAAGGAGGGGGCTGGATTTTTAAAATTTCTCTTTCTGATAAATCAGAACTTGACGAAATGATGGACGAAGCTACCTATACAAGTCACACAAGCTAAAGAGATATTATATGCGTTATTTACCGCACAGCGATGCCGAACGAAAGCAGATGCTTGATGTTATTGGTGTGAATAAAGCCGATGATTTATTCGCCTCTATTCCTAAATTAGCTTTTAAAAGCAAAGATTTTAATTTGCCCGATCATAGCCCTGAATTTTTGGTTCAAGCTAAGCTTGAGGCAATGGCAAAAAAGAATATTTGCGCCTCAGATGCAGCTTTTTTTGTTGGTGGTGGGGCTTATCGTCATCATGTGCCAGCTAGTGTGGATCATTTAATTCAGCGCTCTGAATGGCTAACTGCTTATACACCTTACCAGCCAGAAATTTCGCAAGGAACTTTGCAGGTTTTATTTGAGTTTCAAACTCAGGTGGCCAATTTAACTGGTATGGAGGTAGCAAATGCCTCTATGTATGACGGCTCAACCGCCACGGCAGAAGCCGCTTTAATGGCGCGCCGCCTTACTCGTAAAAATAAGGTGATTATGCTTTCAGGTTTGCATCCACAATATTTGGACGTGGTGAAAACATATTTAGGTGATGATGATGGGCTTGTTTGTTTGAGCGAGGCTGATGATGCAAATATTGGCTCAATTATTGATGATAAAACGGCGGCTATTGTTGTTCAAACACCAGATTTTTATGGGAATTTACGCGATATAAAATCTTTGGCAGATATAGCGCATGCAAAAAATGCTTTGCTGATTGTTGTTATAACCGAAATTGTATCGCTTGGTTTGTTAGAAGCACCTGGTAAGCTTGGGGCTGATATTGTTGTGGCTGAGGGGCAGTCACTTGGAAATCCGCTAAATTATGGTGGTCCTTATCTTGGTCTTATGGCTACAAGGCAAAAATTTGTGCGCCAAATTCCGGGGCGTTTATGTGGTGAAACGGTTGATGCTAGTGGTAGGCGTGGTTATGTTTTAACCCTATCAACTCGTGAGCAGCATATTAGGCGTGAAAAGGCTACTTCTAATATTTGCACCAATGCTGGTCTTTGTGCTTTGGCTTTTTCTATTCATCTATCATTATTGGGTCAAAAAGGTTTAGCTAAATTGGCTAAGTTAAATCACGCTCGGGCGGTTAAATTGGCACAGGCACTTAAAGAAATTGCTGGTGTTGAATTGTTAAACAAAAGCTTTTTTAATGAGATGAGTGTTAGGCTATCAAAGCCTGCTAATGAGGTTGTTGAGGCGTTGGCAAAGAAAAATATTCTATGTGGCATTCCTGTTTCAAGATTATTACCAAATGAAAAAGAAGCAGAAAATCTGTTGATTTTGACAGCAACCGAATTAACTAGCGATGAAGATATAGATAGGCTTTCTTCTGGATTGCAGGAGGTTTTATCATGAGCATGAATTCTACTGGTCGCCCAACAAGAGCAAATGACGCGCCCTCAAATGAGGTTGACAATTTGAAAAATGCAGCCCTTTTACCAAATGAGCCATTATTATTTGAAATTGGTGATATCGATCATTGTGGCGTTGATCTGCCCGATGTTAAAATTGATAGTGAGTATCTTAGTGGTTTTGAGCGTGAGGGCTCATTAGATTTACCTGGGTTAAGCGAGCCAGAATGTCTGCGCCATTATGTGCGACTTAGTCGCCTCAATATGTCAATTGATGCGGGTATATATCCGCTTGGCTCATGCACTATGAAACATAATCCGCGCCTTAATGAAAAAATGGCGCGCTTGTCTGGCTTTGCTGATATTCACCCGCTTCAGCCAGTCTCTAGCGTGCAAGGTGCGCTTGAGATGATTGAGGAATTGGCATTTTGGCTGATGGAGCTTACAAATACTGATGCTGTTTCTATGTCGCCAAAAGCTGGGGCGCATGGTGAATTATGTGGCATGATGGCAATTAAAGCTGCGCTTGAGGCAAAGGGGCAGGGGTATCGCTCAATTGTGCTTGTGCCTGAAAGTGCGCATGGAACTAACCCTGCAACGGCGGCATTTTTAGGCTATAAGGTAAGGTCGATCCCAGCCAATGATGATGGCACGGTTGATGTTAGTGCTGTGATTGATGCGCTTGAAGAAAATGCAGAAAATGTTGCCGCTATCATGCTAACCAACCCAAATACTTGTGGTTTGTTTGAGCCTGATGTCATAAAAATTGCTGATGCAATTCATCAGGCGGGGGCGTATTTTTATTGTGATGGGGCGAATTTTAATGCGATTATGGGGCTGGTTTGCCCTGGTGATCTGGGCATAGATGCCATGCATATAAATTTACATAAAACGTTTTCTACTCCGCATGGCGGGGGTGGGCCGGGTGCTGGGCCTGTAGTTTTATCTGAGGCGCTTGCACCATTTGCACCAGTGCCATTCATTAAAAAAGATGGGGCGGATTTAAGCTTGATTGAGCATGTTGATGATAGTCAAAGCTTTGGTCGTTTAACGGCTTTTCACGGGCAGATTGGCATGTTTACTCGCTCACTATCATTCATGCTTTCGCACGGAAAAGATGGCATTACTCAAGCTGCATATGATGCTGTGTTAAATGCTAATTATATTAAAGCGCGGCTTGAAAAGGTTTTTACTGCGCCATTTGGTAACCAGCCCTGTATGCATGAAATATTGTTTGATGAGACGTTTTTAGATGGCACAGGAGTAAGCACGCTTGACTTTGCCAAGGCGATGATTGATGAGGGTTTCCACCCAATGACAATGTATTTTCCGCTTGTGGTGAAGGGGGCGATGTTGATTGAGCCTACTGAATCTGAGTCAAAAAAATCGCTTGATTATTTTTGTGACAAAATGCTTGAGTTGGCTAATGATGCAATTGCTGGTAATGCTGAGCGTTTTACCCAAGCACCAAAATATGCTCCGCTATCTCGGCTTGATGAAACATTAGCAGCGCGCCAGCCTAAATTAAAATGGATTAAGGGTGACTAGAGATATTCCCAACAAATAAAGCCCTTGTCAGAATATCTAACAAGGGCTTTATATTTTTAAAAGTCAATTTAGCCAGAAGTTAGTTAAGCTTAGTGCCAACATCTTTTATAGCTTTAGCTATTAAGTCATTGTCTTTGGTTGACATTTGCTGGGTTAGTAAATCACGGGCGGCTTCTATTGCAACATCTGCTGAGCGGGCGCGAACCTCTGCTATAGCTTGAGTTTCAGCTTGTGCAATTTTTTCTTCAACTGCTTTTGTGCGACGTGCAATCAACTCTTGTAGTGAAATTTTTGCTTCTTCACTAAGGCGATTTGCTTCTTCACGAGCGGCTTGAATTATTTCTTCAGCCTCACTTGTTGCTTCTTCGCGCTTGCGCTCATATTCGGCCAATAGTGCCTGAGCTTCTTCGCGCAATTGTTTTGCTTCATCTAAATCAGCTTGGATTTTATCAATTTTACTATCCAGTCCACCAACAATTTTATTTGGAACTTTCAAATATATAAGCAGGCCAAAGAAGATAATTAACGCAATAAGAGCCCAAAAACTATTATCTAATTCCATGACTTTATCCTTTTACAATTCTGCTAACGGCATCTTTTGCTGCTTTTGCACTTACTTTGGAGCTAAGCTTTGTAACCAGATCAATAACGGTATCTGTTGCAATCTCATCAACATTTAACAAAGCATCTGCTTTGGTTTTTTGTATGCGAGCCTCAGCAATTGAAAGTTTTTTAGTTAAATCGTCTTCAACTTCACTTCGTTTAACAGCGAGCTCTTCTTTAATTGAGCTGCGAGTTTCTTCAGCAATTTCGTGAGCTTTTGCTTTAGACTTTGCTAATTCATTCTCATAAGAAGAAATTGCCTGGTCGGTTTTTTGACGCAAGCGTTCTGCCTCTGCCAAATCACCCTCGATGCGATCTCGTCTTACTTCTAATATTTCACCAATTCTAGGTAGAGCAATCTTTTTCATCAACAAATAAAGCGCACCAAAGGTTAATGCTAGCCAAAATAATTGCGCTCCATAAGTGGATTGGTCAAAGGGTGGAAATATACTCTCTTTTGCACCGTCATGTTTAGTTGCAACACCTTCATAAGCCTTTTGAGCTTGTTCATCTTGCACCTGAGTGCCCTCAGTGACAATCGCTTGTCCTTCTTTGACTATAATAGCGGGGCTAGTATCACTTGCCATTTGCGCACCTTAAATCTAAATAAATAAATTTATCAAAGGCTTTCGCTCATGAGGAAAGCCTTTGATATATGATGATTTGTGTTGCTTTTAATTAAACAACAAATAGTAGCAATAGAGCAACTAAGAGTGAGAAAATACCCAAAGCCTCTGTCACCGCAAAACCAAAAATTAGGTTTGAGAATTGACTTGCTGCTGCTGCAGGGTTGCGCAATGCACCTGATAGATAGTTACCAAAGATGATGCCAACGCCAACGCCAGCGCCGCCCATGCCGATTGTTGCAATTCCTGCGCCGATGTATTTTGCTGCTTCTGCTTCCATTTTATATCTCCCTTGAGATTTGTTAAGTTAAAAATTAAAGTTAGTAGTTGTTAGTGTCGTGAACCTTTTAGTGTCCAGGATGAATAGCGTCATTTAAATAAACGCATGTTAGAATTGTGAAAACGAATGCTTGTAACGCACCAACCAAAAATTCAAGGCCAGTGAGTGCTATTGTCATGCCAAAGGGTAGAATTGCTCCAAAAATTCCAAATATACCCATTGAGGTAAGTGAGACAACAAAGCCTGCAAAAACCTTCAAAACAATATGACCAGCAAGCATGTTGCCAAATAAACGGAGGCTAAGGCTTAGTGGACGTGAAAGGAAAGAGAGAATCTCAATCGGCACAACAATTATAAGAACCACAAGAGGAATTCCTGAGGGGACAAATAGCTTTAGAAAGCCAAAGCCATTTTTATAAACTCCATATATTATCACCACGCTCATAACTAACAGCGCTAGAGCCACTGTGATTATTAGATGTGAGGCTACTGTGAAGAAATATGGGAACATGCCAAGCATGTTGGAAATTAAAATAAAGGTGAATAGTGAAAATACGAATGGGAAAAATTTCATTCCCTCACTGCCTGCCGAACTTCGAATCATATTCGCGATAAATTCATAACTCATTTCGGAGACAAGCTGTAATTTCGAGGGAACAAGTCCTCGTCCTCGTGTTGATAAGATTAAATAGCCAGCTATTAAGCCAACTGTTAAAACCATAAAGAGTGCTGAGTTAGTGAAAGCTAGTGAAAAACCACCTTCCCCTTGTGCATCTGCGCCAATTGTGCCGAATGAAAAATATTCGACAATCTCAAATTGTTTAATAGGATCAGTACCAGCCACTTAAATTCAACCCCTGTTTAGTCATCATCATCTATTGGAACCAGTTTATCTGGATCCGGTTTTGGTGCATTTGCATTCATTTCTTTTGCAGCACGCACCACGTTTAGCATACCTGCAGCAAATCCCATTAGAAACAACACGATCATAAATATTGGTCGTGTGTCAAAAATAACATCTATTGCGAACCCCAAAGCTGACCCAACTATTACGGCAGAAACAAATTCTGACACCAATCGAAAAGCCTTGCCTGAACCCGTCATTTCTCTTTGACGCATTGCTATTGCGGCGGCTTTTCCTAGCCTGTCTTTTTTGGCTCGCTGGATTTTAGAGGCCAGCTTGCCTGTTTCTGCACGAGAGGTATTTATTTTTGATCGTTTCGATTTATCCGATTCGCTCAATTTAATACCACCCAGATTAGCCTTGTTGCTCTTGGAAGATATGCCCCCAAAGTCGGTTGCACCATAATGTTAGGTTCTTTCGGTGTCAAGCAACTGATTTATATGTTAACCAATTGAAAAATATAGATAAAATAAATTAACTTGCTTCGGCAACTGCTTGGGCGGTGGTTAGGTCAACTGAAACTAGTTGTGAGACCCCTTGTTCGGCCATTGTTACGCCAAATAAACGATTAGTTCGAGACATGGTAATGGGGTTGTGAGTAACCACAAGAAAACGAGTATCTGTTTTTTGTGTCATGCTATCAAGCAGGTCACAAAAACGAGAAACATTTGCATCATCAAGCGGTGCATCAACCTCATCAAGCACGCAAATTGGAGCTGGATTAGTTAGAAAAACTGCGAAAATCAACGAAAGTGCGGTTAGTGCTTGCTCGCCGCCAGATAAAAGAGTCATGATTTGTGGTTTTTTACCTGGTGGGCGGGCGATTATTTCAAGGCCAGCTTGTAATGGATCATCGCTTTCAACAAATTTCAACTCGGCTTCACCACCGCCAAATAATGAGGTGAATAAAGATTTGAAATGAAAATTCACCTTTTCAAAGGCTTCGTTAAGTCGTGCGCGCCCCTCTTTATTAAGGCTGAAAATCCCAGAGCGTAATTTTGCAATTGCCTCAATCAGGTCGTCTTTATCCTTGACCATTATTTCAAGTTTTTCTTTAATTTCTTTTGCTTCGCGTTCTGCGCCTAAATTTACTCCTCCTAAACGCTCTCGTTCAGCTTTTAAGCGGTTAACTTTTTTCTCAAGTGATTCTTCATCTGGTAAAGGAGCATCTGGTTTAAGATTAGCAATTTCCGCCGTTTTTGATGCAGGGCAAGATAGAGTTTCTAGTGTGATTTGTTCAATTTGTTCTCGGTGTGAAATTGAGCTTTTAAGTCGCTCATCTATTCTAGCTAATTCTTCTCGAGTGCTACTTAATTCATTTGCGGCATTGCGAGCAACTCTATCGGCCTCTTTAAATTGGCTTTGTGCTGATTCTAATCTATCGCAATAGGTTTTATAATCTTCACTTGCCGCTTCGATATCTTCATCTAGCGCCTCTCGTTTGGCTGCAAAGCTGTCTGGAGCTTGTTGAATGCTTTCCAGCTGATCGCTGATTTCTTTTAAGCGAAGCTCTAAAATATCAAGCTGTGCCTTTGCATTTGTATTTCTTTTATCCCAAATTGATATTTCTGCTTTAATTTGACTAAGGCGAGAAAGACGTAATTGCGCAGCATTTTCAAACCCGCTTAGGTGAATTTTTGCATTTTGGGATTTTTGGCGTAATTGATCTAAGTTATTTTGTAACTGGCTGGCCTTTTCAATTGCGCTTGTTTCGTCTGCTTCATTTAGTGTGTTTAGCTTAGCTTTATCTGCTTGGGTCTGTGCTTCTTTGATATTTACCTCTAATAGAGATATGGATTCACCTAGAGCAGTTTTTCTTGCGTTGAGATTTGCAAGTGCGTTTTGCGCTAATTCAAGTTCAGCTTGGGCAGAGCTGATTTGTCGTTGGCTTAAGCGCCAATTTTCTTTCTGCTCTTGTTCAATTTTACGGGTTTTATTTAATTTAAGGGTTAAATCTGCGGATTGCTTTTGTAAAATGGCGTGTTGTTTTTTTGTTTCTTTTATTTCGCCATCAAGTTCTTTTAATCGGTTGCGCTGACTTAGGCGTTGCGCTGCTGGGGTTGGCGCATCTGCTGCAGCAACAAAGCCGTCCCAACGCCACAGGTCGCCATTTTTTGTAACGAGTGATTGCCCAGCTTTTAGGCTTTTCATTAAATTTTCCCCATCTTCAAAAGCAACAAGGCCAATTTGGTTTAAGCGCCTAGTTAATAGATCAGGCGCTGAGACAAATTTTGTTAGGGGGGTTGAATTTTCTGGTAGGCTTTCATCTTTAGAGCTATCGCCTGAAAAAGTCCAATATATTGGAGCGCCAATATCTGATGATGCTTCTAAATCTTCGCCAAGCGCTGCGCCAAGTGCTATTTCATATCCCGCTTGCACATTTAATTCATCAACAATTGCAGGCCATAGCGAGCCGCCCTCAATATTTAACACTTTTGCTAAAGTCTTAGCTTCACTTTCCTTGGCGCTTAGCTTTGATTCTATTTTTGCAATATTTGGTCTTAGTTCGTCGATTTGATTTTGAATGTTAGTTAATTGCTCTTCAGCCTTTTGAGTTGCTATTTCTGCCTTTGAAAAATTTTCTTTTGCGATGCTAAGCTGGTTGCTTTTTTCGCTAACTGCTTGATCTGCCAAAAGTGCGGCCTGTACTTGGCTCATTTCATCATTTATGTCTTTAGCCTGATTTTCCAATCGCTCTAACCGCTCATGCGCTTCAATTGCAATGCGCTTTGCACTTTCTTTATTAGCTCTTAATTGAGATAATTGGTTGGCCGCCTGATTTGCCTCTTGTTCTGCTTTAATAAGTAAATTTTCTAATTTTTCTACTTCTTTTTTGGCCTGATCTAGGGCAGTTTTTTGATTTAAGTTTTCTTGCTCTAATGTCTTTTTTTCATTCTCATATTTACTTTTAAGTTCAACAGATTCGTTGGTTGTTTCACGTTCACGATTTGCATCAGAATTTATTTGTTTTTGACGCTCAATAAGCTCTTGTTCACGAAAATTGGCTCTTTTAACTTCACTTTCTAGCTGTTCTTTAAGAATTTTTAAACGCTGCAATCTAGCAGAGGCTTTTGCTTCATTTTGTCGTAATGGCTCAAGTCTGGCATCGATTTCTTTTAAGTTTTTATCTGCCTTTAGCTGCTGGCTGGTTTTGTCTGCTAATTGGTTTATTAGCTGCCCCTGTTTGGCTTCATTCTCTTTTTGTGCAAAGCGAGCGTTGATCCAGCGGATATGAAAGAGTGTTGCTTCGGCTTTTCTTATATCGCCAGAAATATTGCGATAGCGGGTTGCAAGTCGTGCTTGTCTTTTTAAGCTTTCAAGCTGGTTTTCAACTTGAGCGAGAACGTCATCTACTCTTTCAAGGTTTTGCTCGGCGGCGCGGAGTTTTAATTCGGCCTCGTGACGGCGTGAGTGTAGGCCAGAAATTCCTGCAGCCTCTTCAAGTAATGCTCGGCGTTGAACGGGCTTGGCGGCAATCAGCTCGCCAATTTGACCTTGACGGACTAAAGCTGGAGATTTTGAGCCAGTTGAAGCATCGGCGAAAAGTAACTGCACATCGCGGGCGCGAACTTCTTTGCCATTTATTCGATATGAAGAGCCGCTTCCTTTCTCAATTCGTCGAGTAATTTCTAGCTCATCGGCATTGTTGAAATTTGTGGGGGCAGTGCGGTTTGAATTATCAAGCACCAAGGTTACTTGAGCGCTATTTCGGCTTGGGCGGGTTTTTGAGCCTGAAAAAATAACATCGTCCATGCCAGAGGCGCGCATGGCTTTATATGAATTTTCGCCCATTATCCAGCGCAATGCTTCGACCAAGTTTGATTTGCCGCAACCATTTGGCCCAACTACACCAGTTAAGCCATCTTGCATTACTAATTGTGTTTCATCACAAAAAGATTTGAAGCCCAAAATTTTAAGGCGTGAAAATTTCATCTCACGCCTCCAGAAATATTGACGTTAGCTAAGTAGAGGGTCAATTGCTGCTGCCATTGCTTCAAATGGTTGATTTCCTGCCAGTTGTGTTCCATTTATATAAAAACTTGGTGTCCCGTGCATATCAAATTCTTTACTTGCCTGCTCGCGCAGTCTTTCCATTCCTTCGAAAACTTCCTTGTTTGTCAAGGCTGCATCAAAGCTTTCCTTTGTAAAACCATATTGTTTGGCTATTTCAAGTAAGGCATCACGCGGTTTGTCAGACTGTGCCCATTGGCTTTGTGTTTTCATATAAGCATCAAGAATAGTATAATAATTATTAGATGAGCTTTCCCCAGCTTTATAAGCAAGCATAAACACAACTGCATCAAGAATATTCAACACAAATGGGCGTAAAATAAATTTGATTTTATTAGTGTCGATATAAGCCTCTTTTAGTTGTGGATATGTGTTGGCATGAAAACTTGCACAAGCAGGACAGGTAGAAGATGCATATTCAATCACTGTTACATTTGAATTTTCATCACCAAGAAAGTGATCGGCAAGTCCATCTGGAGCCATAAGTTTTTTAACATCATATTTTTTGCCATCACCATCACCTGCAAAGGCTGATGTTGCACCAATGAGTGTGCTAGTGCTGGCAATAAGAGCGGTGGCAGCTGAATTGGCTAATAATTTACGGCGGGTAATGGTCATTTTATACTCCAGTTTTGTTTTTCATTTCTATAATGAATGTTAGGTTAGATTGAAACAAGATTTTTTTAGTCAATCTTTTGTTATGTTAAAAAATTATATTTCATTCA
>JALSJY010000189.1 GCA_026989045.1 Hyphomicrobiales bacterium
GCTATTTGTTGATAGAAAAGAGTAAATAATGGATTTTATTTCCAATGCATTAAATCGTGTTCAACCATCGGCTACGGTTAGAATTTCACAAAAAGCCCGCGCTATGAGAAATGCAGGGCGCGCTGTCATTAGCTTGAGCGCTGGTGAGCCAGATTTTGATACACCGCAATATATTAAAAATGCTGCCTGTAAAGCAATTGATGAGGGAAAAACCAAATATACTAATATTGGTGGCATAATTGAGTTGCGTCAGGAAATAGCAAAAAAGTTCAAACGCGATAATGACCTTAATGTGTCACCAGACAATTGTTTTGTTTCAACTGGCGGTAAACAGATAATTTTTAATGCAATGCTGGCCACGCTGAACGAAGGCGATGAGGTAATAATCCCAATTCCATATTGGGTTAGCTATCCTGAAGTGGTGCGGTTTTGTGACGCAAAGCCAGTCTTTGTAAATACCGATGCCGCTAGTGGTTTCAAAATCAGCGCGCAATCATTAGAAAAATCAATTACTAATAAAACTAAATGGCTAATACTTAATTCTCCTTCAAACCCAAGCGGAGCCATTTATGCAAGAGATGAGCTAAAAGCACTAGCAGATGTGTTAAAAAAGCACCCGCATGTCTGGGTGCTAAGTGATGATATTTATGAGCAGTTAGTTTATGGTGGATCGAAATTTTCTACCATTGCGCAAGTTGAACCAAACTTAATGGAACGTACACTCACCATGAATGGCCTATCTAAATCTCACGCCATGACAGGCTGGAGAATTGGCTATTGCACTGCGCCGTCTGTTTTGATTAAGCAAATGGCAAAATTACAATCTCAATCAACCAGTGCCACTTGCTCTATTGCGCAATGGGCAGCAGTTGCGGCGCTTAATGGGGATCAAAATTTTTTAGATGGGTGGCGCAATATATTTGAGCAAAGACGTAATATTTTAGTAAAATCATTAAATGAAATTGATGGTATAGATTGCCTTACACCAAATGGCGCATTTTATGTTTTCCCCTCAATCAAAAATCTAATTGGTAAGAGCAGTAAGGGGGGTAAGAAAATTCTTAATGATGAGGATTTTGTTATGACCTTGCTTGAAGAAGCCGATGTTGCTGTGGTGCATGGTAGCGCTTTTGGCATGGCAAAGCATATACGCATAAGCTATGCTGCTTCAACTGAACAACTGACAGATGCAATGGCGCGAATAAAGAAATTTTGTGATAATTTAAGATAGTAGTGTTCACAGAAAATTTAGTGAAAGCCCAATATTAACTCAATGTCATTCTGAACGAAGTGAAGAATCTTAAAGGCTTTTAGTAAAGATCCTTCGCTACGCTCAGGGTGACAGAGATGCAAGATTAGGATTATAAGTTGTAGATTTCACTCACGAAATATTGAGCAAAACTAATTTGCTTTTTTGAAGAAATTAGCAACTACTGCTCTTTAGGAGAATTACTATGCTTATAAAAATTAAAAAATCATGGCACATTGCAGATCGAGATGCGACGCCTGAAAATATCTATCTCAATCGCCGCAACCTGATTAAAGGTCTTGCTGGGGCGGCTATTACCGCTCCGCTTGTCGGCTTGCCACATTTAGCCTTGGCTAAACAGGATCGTGCGCTAATTAGTGCGCCACGCAACGAAGAATATATTATTGATCGCGACATCACTCCAGAAGAAGAAAATTTAAAATACAATAATTTTTATGAATATGGCTCGCACAAGAAAATTTCAAAAGCAGCGCAAAAACAGCTAAAACCTCGCCCATGGCAAATCACCATTGATGGACTGGTTGAAAAACCAATAGTTCTTGATGTTGATGAATTGATTGCAAAAATGGATGTTGAGGAGAGGCTCTATCGCCACCGTTGCGTTGAAGCGTGGTCAATGAGCGTGCCGTGGATTGGCTTTCCTGTTAGCTCATTAGTTAATCTTGCCAAGCCATTATCAGGTGCAAAATATCTACGTATGGAAACTTTTGGCGATAAAAAAATGGCAAGCGGCATTCGTCAACAATCATGGTATCCTTGGCCTTATGTTGAAGGAATTACAATGGCTGAGGCTAATAATGACCTCTCATTTTTGGTGATTGGCGCTTATGGCAAGCAAGTAGCTAATCAGATGGGCGCGCCAATTAGGCTAGCATTGCCTTGGAAATATGGCTTTAAATCATTAAAATCAATTGTAAGGTTTAGCTTTGTTAAGGAGCGCCCAATTGGTTTTTGGGAGGAAATCTCAATTCAAGGAAATAATAATGAATATGGGTTTTGGGCAAATGTAAATCCTGATGTGCCGCATAGGCGTTGGAGTCAAGCAAGCGAAAGAGTGCTACATACGGGTGAGCGTGTGCCAACTTTATTATATAATGGCTATGGAGAGGAAGTGGCGGGGATTTATTCCTATCTAAAAAATGAAATGCTTTTCACATAAATTCTTTGAGCTTAATGGCAAAAAAAAGGCTCTACTCACGAAGAGTAGAGCCATATGATTATTGGAGTTTAATATCCATAAATCTAAAAGTGGTTGGTAAAAGTAAAGGGAGGGCTTTTACCAAATGATAGCAAATAACTCCTGGGAGGGAAGGATATATGCTACCTGTGTTGCCTTCTGAGATATGATAAAGGGAGGAGGGAAATCATTATCTCCAGCAACGTCCCCTTATCGGTTATTTAACTATTTTGCGCAATAGGGGTTTACTCATACCAGATATGCGCTCAGCGCATAGCTCATTGGTTGTTCTAATCTTCCCATTGCCGAGATTTTTTTACCAAAAACTCCCTGAAAACTCTAACGCGTTTCGAGCTTTTAAGTGCTGGTGGATAAACAAAAAATGTTTCAAATTCAGGCAATTCAACCTCATCAAGAACACGAGCTAATTCTGGTTCTCCTCTTGTTGCATAGTCTGGCAACATAGCAATCCCAATGCCAGCACGTGCAGCTTGTAACAGGCCAAAAATAGAATTTACCTTTAGTGCCACTGGTCGAGAAGAATCATCTTTTCTGCCTAATCTTTCAAGATAGTTTATATCTCCAAGGAATGCAGGAGCAGGATCACCAAAAGTAATTATACGGTGTTCATCTAATTCTGCTATATTTTTAGGAGTCCCATGTTTAGCTAGATATGATTTTGAGGCGTAAATATGAAAATGCACCGTAAACAACTTGCTTTGAATCATATCTGATTGAGTAGGGCGGTGTAAACGAATAGCTACATCGGCCTTGCGCATAGCCAAATCAAGTTCGGCATCTTGCAACTTTATTTGCAACTCAATCGTAGGGTAAAGACTTAAAAACTCATTGATTCTTGGAGCAAGCCAAGTAGACCCTAGGCCAACAGTAGTTGTAACTATTAAAGGGCCAGCGGGAATATGGTGGCTTTCACTCATTTGCTCTTCAACTTGTGCTAGCTCCCAACTCATCTGGTGTGCAGTGCGGAATAATTGCTCGCCTACCTCAGTTAGGACTAGCCCGCGTGCATGTCTGATAAACAGTTTTAGCTTTAAGTCAGCCTCAAGAGCAGATATTTGCCGCGACACGGCAGGCTGGCTCATGCCAAGCCTTTCCGCTGCGCGGGTAAAGCTACCAGCTTCGCCAACACAATGAAAAATTCTAAGCTTATCCCAATCGAGCATATTCCCCCCTTGCTCTTTATAAATTTAAGAGTCTAAATATTTTTCAGCTTCTAGTGCCGCCATACAACCCATGCCTGCAGCTGTTACTGCTTGGCGATATTTATCATCAGTTACATCACCAGCTGCATAAACACCTTTTATATTAGTGGCACTAGAATCAGGCGCTGTAATGAGATAGCCACCATTCTTCATCTCTAGCTTATCTTTAAACAATTTTGTTGCAGGAGCATGGCCAATAGCAATAAAAATACCATCAACTTTTACTTCGCTAATTTCATCGGTTTTTACATTGCGAAGCTTTGCACCAGTTACAGAGAGTGGCATATTATTACCTATCACTTCAGCTAATTCACTATCCCAAATCACTTCAATTTTAGGATTTTTGAACAAGCGATCTTGTAATATTTTTTCTGCCCTAAATTCATCACGTCTATGCACAATCGTTACTTTAGAGGCAAATTTTGTTAAATATAAAGCCTCCTCAACTGCAGTATTTCCACCCCCGATAACCAAAATAGGCTTTTCTTTATAAAAGAAGCCATCACATGTTGCACAAGCTGAAACACCAAAGCCCTTGAATTTTTCTTCAGAAGGCAAGCCAAGCCATTTTGCCTGCGCCCCAGTTGCAATAACCAAAGCATCGCATGTATAAATTGTGCCGCTATCGCCTGTTAGGGTGAAGGGGCGTTGCTCTAAATTTACATCAACAATTGTATCAGCAATAATTTTTGTGCCAACATTTTCTGCCTGAGCGCGCATCTGCTCCATTAGCCAAGGCCCTTCAATCGGCTCAGCAAAACCAGGGTAATTTTCAAGTTCTGAAGTAACAGTAAGTTGCCCACCGGGTTGAATACCCTCAATAATTATAGGCTCAAGCATAGCGCGAGAGGCATAAATTGCAGCAGTATATCCAGCAGGGCCAGATCCAATAATCATAAGTTTTGAGTGCATAATAAAAGCCTTGTGTATCTTAAAAATCCATCTTTAAGATATGGCTTTATTATTCAAACTTGCAAGGCCTATCGGGATAGTTTAGCAAAAAATACATAAAATTTATTATATCAAAGCTCTAGATATATTCCACACTTATAATTTCATAAGAGCGTGAGCCACCAGGAGCTGACACCTCAAAACTATCGCCAACCTCTTTAGAAATCATGGCGCGTGAAACAGGTGATGAGATAGAAATTTTACCGCTATTGATATCGGCTTCAGGATTGCCAACAATCTGATATGTTGTTTCTTCGTCTGTATCCTCGTCAACAATAGTCACGGTTGCACCAAACTTAATGCTTGGCCCGCCTAGCTTTGATACATCAACAACCTGTGCAAGTGCTAAAAGCGATTCTAATTCTTTAATCCGACCCTCATTATGCCCTTGCTGCTCTTTTGCAGCGTGATATTCGGCATTTTCTGAAAGATCGCCATGTGCGCGCGCTTCTGAAATTGCATTAACAATTGTGCGTCGCTCAACAGATGTGCGCTGCTCATATTCTTTAGTGAGCATTTCATGCCCAGCAATTGTCATGGGGACTTTTTCCATAATTTAAGCGCTCCCGTTTCCTTCAAATTTAACAAATATTGCAAATTTAATAAATATTGTAAAAAATTCTTGCATAAAACAATAATCTGACGCCAAGATTACTCAGCGTCAGATCAAAACATAAAAATCTAATTTATTTCGAAATTACGAAATATAATTATGATTTAAGATGCAACAACAAGGTTGTCCGCAGCAGATTTGCCTGTGCGGCTGTCCTGCACGATTTCATACTCAACTTTTTGTCCTTCATCCAAGCCATTCAAGCCTGAACGTTGAACTGCAGAGATGTGAACAAACACATCAGCGCCGCCTTCATCAGGTTGAATAAAGCCGAAGCCTTTTTGTCCGTTGAACCATTTAACGGTACCAGTAGCCATTTTAGTCGCCTTTCGAATAGTCTTAATATAAAATCCTGACACCATTTTAGCATCAGAATCACAAAATCGAAAATCTTGGATGTTAGACATTAGGAGTGCAAGAAATAAGCAAAATGCCTATTTTTTGCGGGTAGTGTCGTGTAGCCGCAGTGATCGATGCCATTGCATAACCTAAAATGAAGCGTTGGACAACATATTTTGCTATTTTGTAAGATTTTTCATCAAAAAATCGAAAAACTTCACAAAACCTAGCTGTTTTTACTTGATCGGGCTTTGTTTAACACAAATATGATCGAAATCTCTCTAATCAAAATAACTCTGCAACGGCCTGACATTCAAATTGCCATCTCTATAAGCAATAATTCCCTCAACAGCGGCTTTAGCGCCAGCAATTGTTGTATAGTAAGGAATTTTACCAATCAAAGCTGAGCGTCTAATATCACGACTATCAGAAATTGCTTTTGTGCCATTAGTGGTGTTGATAACCAATTGCACTTCACCATTCTTAATAGCATCAACAATATGAGGGCGACCCTCAAGAACCTTGTTGATTTTTTCGCATTTTATTCCTTGCTCTTGCAAATGACGCATAGTGCCACCTGTTGCTAAAATAGAAAAGCCAGCCTTTTCTAATGTTGCAATTGCTGGTGTAATCGCTTGTTTGTCATTATCACGAACAGAAACAAAAACCACACCCGCTTTAGGAACAATAGTGTTTGCACCCAATTGTGATTTAGCAAATGCAATGCCAAAATCTGTATCAAGCCCAATCACCTCGCCAGTTGAGCGCATTTCTGGACCAAGCATTGTATCAACGCCAGCAAAACGAGCAAAAGGAAATACTGCTTCTTTAATTGCGATATGATCGTATTTTTTATCGCTTAGGCCAAAACTACTCAGGCTTTCACCTGCCATAATGCGCGAGGCAATTTTGGCAATAGGTTCATTGATAACTTTTGCAACAAAAGGCACGGTGCGTGAAGCGCGTGGGTTAACCTCAATAATATATACAATACCATCTTTTATGGCATATTGAACATTCATTAAACCGCCAACATTTAGCGATTTAGCCAATGCAATTGTTTGGCGCTTTAATTCGGCAATTATTTCTTTTGGTAAGCTATGAGGGGGCAAAGAGCAGGCGCTATCACCAGAGTGAATGCCTGCTTCTTCAATATGCTCTAAAATACCGCATACATAAACGTCTTTTCCATCGCTCAAGCAATCAACATCAACCTCAATCGCTCCATCTAAATAGCCATCAAATAAAAGTGGATTTTTTGCGATTACAAAATTTATCTGCCCTGTTTTATCATTCGGATATTTTGCTACAACCTCTGGCGGCACAAGCTCACTTAAAGTTGATTGTATATATGCCTCAAACTGCTCTTTTGAATGAATGATTGCCATCGCCCGTCCACCCAAAACATAAGAGGGGCGAATAACTAGCGGATAACCAACTTCTTCAGCTACAATTCGCGCCTGCTCAAGTGAAAAAGCAATGCCATTTGTAGGCTGGGTAAGGTCTAAATCAGTAACAAGCTTCATAAAGCGGTCACGATCCTCAGCCAGATCAATCGCATCTGGTTGTGTGCCTAAAATTGACACGCCAGCGCTCTGCACAGCTTTTGCTAGATTAAGCGGAGTCTGCCCGCCAAACTGCACAATAACCCCAGCCAAAGTTCCATTTTGTTTTTCAACCTCTAAAATTTCAATCACATCTTCTTCAGTAAGCGGCTCAAAATAAAGCCTATCAGAAGTATCATAATCGGTTGAAACAGTTTCAGGGTTACAATTGACCATAATTGTTTCATAGCCCTTATCAGAAAGTGCAAAAGAGGCATGACAACAGCAATAATCAAACTCAATTCCCTGTCCTATTCTATTTGGCCCACCACCTAAAATGACAATTTTTTTCTTATCACTTGGTTTTGCTTCATTGGCAGTTTTGCCAGCAAATTTATTTTCATAAGTTGAATACATATATGCAGTAGGTGAGGCAAATTCTGCCGCACATGTATCAATGCGTTTGTAAACAGGATTGACATCTAATGAACGGCGTATTTCTTGCACCTCTTGACGGCTTTTGTTAACTAATTCACCAAGTCGCGCATCAGAAAATCCATGCGACTTTAGCATGAGCATCTGCTCGCTTTCGTTGGGCAGGCCAAACTCACGCACTTTTTCTTCAAGGTCAACAATATTGCGAATTTGGTCTAAAACCCATGTATCAACAAAGCATGCCTGATAAATTGCATCATTATCCATGCCCAAACGCATAGCTTGCGCAATATGTAACAGGCGCTCAGGAGTTGGCTTTGCTAATGCGGCGCGAATAGCATTTTTATCATCGCCTTCACCAATTCCAGGAATTTCAATCTCATTTAGACCAGTTAGGCCAGTCTCAATCGAGCGCAATGCTTTTTGAAAACTCTCAGCAAATGTGCGTCCAATCGCCATGGCTTCGCCAACTGATTTCATAGCCGAGCCTAAACGATTATCACTACCGGGGAATTTTTCAAATGCAAAACGAGGGATTTTTGTAACAACATAATCAATTGTTGGCTCAAAGGAGGCTGGAGTTGCCCCTTTGGTGATGTCATTTTCCAATTCATCGAGCGTATAGCCAACCGCCAATTTTGCAGCAATTTTGGCAATTGGAAAACCAGTGGCTTTTGATGCGAGTGCAGAAGAGCGAGAAACCCTTGGGTTCATCTCAATAACAATAAGGCGACCATCTTTTGGGTTGACCGAAAACTGCACGTTTGATCCGCCAGTTTCCACCCCAATTTCGCGCAACACGGCAAGTGAGGCATCGCGCATAATTTGATATTCTTTATCGCTTAAAGTGAGGGCGGGAGCAACAGTAATGCTATCGCCAGTATGCACACCCATAGGATCGATATTTTCAATAGAGCAGATGATGATGCAATTGTCTTTTTTATCACGCACAACCTCCATCTCATATTCTTTCCAACCCGCGATTGATTCTTCAACCAAAACCTCTGTGGTTGGTGAGGCATCAAGCCCGCTTTCAATAATAGCTAAATATTCTTCTCTATTATATGCAAGGCCACCGCCCGTGCCGCCAAGCGTAAACGAGGGGCGAATAATTACTGGCAATCCAATCTCTTCTAATGCCTCAAGCGCTTCAGGTAAATTATGCGCTAGCATTGAGCGAGGAGTTTCAAGCCCGATTTTTTTCATTGCCTCACGAAATAAATCTCTGTCTTCTGCTTTGTCGATTGCGGCGGCATCTGCGCCAATCATCTCAATATCAAATTTTTCTAACACACCCATTTTGCGTAAAGACAGGGCAGTATTTAAGGCGGTTTGCCCGCCCATAGTTGGCAAAAGTGCCATTTTCTCGTTCGGGCGCTCTGTGCGCTCTTTTTCAATAATTTTAGCAACC
Organism: Hyphomicrobiales bacterium; assembly: GCA_026989045.1. Lineage (GTDB taxonomy): Bacteria > Pseudomonadota > Alphaproteobacteria > Rhizobiales > Devosiaceae > S141-66. Next base: position 8,964 of record JALSJY010000189.1, read on the forward strand.
ACTTCAGGGGTGATCGGCTCCATATATGTCGCGTCAGCAAGATCTGGGTCAGTCATTATTGTGGCAGGGTTGGAATTTATCAACACCACACGATAACCCTCATCTTTAAGCGCTTTACATGCTTGCGTGCCAGAATAATCAAATTCACACGCCTGTCCAATAATAATAGGGCCTGCACCAATGATAAGAATAGTATTTATATCGTCACGTTTTGGCATATGTTTTCCTGTTTGACTTAGCCTAAAAAAAGTCAAGCGAAAACACCCAACTCCATTCAGATTAAAATTTAATAGCTAAGTGCGCCTTATAGGCAATAAAAAGCCAATGGGGAAGAGGCAAAATCAGTAAACACACGGTTTTTACTGATTTTTTACTACCAGATTATTTCATTAAATATTTAATCAATGCGGCGATTGACAGAATTACTAAAATTCCTATTAGCAACATTGATATACCGCCAAACCACATATATCCGCCGCCCATTTCCATATAACCACTATTATTCATCATTTTATTTCTCCTTTGTTAAACAACTAAAAACTGCCCCATCATGCCAGCATCTTCATGCTCTAAAATATGACAATGATACATGAATGGGTATTTCTCATCGGCATAAGTTTCAAATTTTGCAATGAAGCGAACTGTTTCATTGGGGTGAACTAAAACAGTGTCTTTTAATCCCATTTCGCCCGCATGAGGTGGCTTGCCATTGCGACTGATGATTTGAAACTGCACGAGATGAATATGAAACGGGTGCGCAAACATTGATGAGTTGCTAATTTCCCAAATTTCTGTTGTATCTAACTTAACGATTTCATCAATGCGATCCATTTTCATGGATTTGCTATTTATTGTGTGTGACTTGCCAATCCCTAACATCATCATTGGCCCCATTTGCATACTCATCACAAAGGGACGAGTATTTGCCGCCTGTTTTTCATCAATCCAATCAATTTTGGTTAGCTGATTTGGAATGGCGGTTAATTGTTTTAATTTGCTAGCTGGGCGGATTTCTAAAAACTTAAAATCCAGATTGCCGCCCATCATGCTGCCACCACCCATCATGCCGCCGCCCATAGAACCAGAATTTACATCTATTTTATTTTCTAGGGTAATAGTTTTACCATCACTTACATCTACAATTATTTCTGCTCTTTCACCGGGAGATAGAATAAGCGAGTTGGTTTCAAATGGCTTTTCAAGCATAGAGCCATCGGTTGATATTTGCATAAAATTGCGACTGTCGCTAAAACCGAGATTATATATTGAGGCATTTGCTCCATTGAGCAAACGAAGGCGAATAAGATTTGTGCTTGCTTCAAAATAAGCGCTTAATGTGCCATTTGTGAGTGCAATATCTCCAATCATTCCTGCCATAATGTCATGACGAGTTGGTCTATATTCCATTGAGCCGTCTCGCCCAAAACGCCTATCTTGTAAAATTACAGGAATATCATCAATGCCATATTCACTTGGCAAGGGAAGCGCTTTGCTCTCCTCATCATCAACAATAATCATGCCCGCAATCCCTTGCCAAACATGATCGGCGGTTTTGCCCATTAAATGTGGGTGATACCAAAAATTGGCAGCCTTTTGCATAATTTCAAATTGCGGCGACCATGTTTCGCCGCTCTTTATTGGTTGATGCGGCCCGCCGTCATATTTTGCTGGCAGATGCAAACCATGCCAGTGCATGGTTGTAGTTTCACCAATGGAATTTTTTACATTCAGGCGAACAATATCACCATTATTCATTCTAAGGGTCGGGCCTAACAGTGAGCCATTAACGCCTCTGCTTTTGGTCTTTATCCCTTCAAAAAATTCAGTCTCGCCATTTTGAATTTCAAGGTCATAAATCTTTACGCCATTCTCAATGCGACCTGTTTCAAGCGGTGGAATTTTTAGCTTGTTAATATGTAAAGAGGCATTTTGCGCAAATATTTGCCAAGAGGGAAGCGCCAAACTAGCACCAATTGCCAAGCCACCAAGCGCGGTGGTCTTTAAAAAACCACGGCGGCTAAAATTGGCATGGTTAGAAGAATTACTATAGCTCATTTTATATTCCTTATTAAGTTACTAAAGGCTTTTTAGTGCTTCTAGTAACTGGAAGGTCAATGCAAATATGCCAAGATTACCAAAGTTTAATATTGGTAAGTGAATGGGCTAAAAAAACCTAATTAACCACAGTAATTCGCTCCGCCGCTCTTGTTACTCCAGTATAGAGCCAGCGTTGGACTTCTTCTCTAAATACATAGCTCTCGTTGAATAAAAATACATTATCCCATTGGCTACCCTGCGCTTTATGCACTGTTAGGCAATAGCCAAAGGTAAATTCGTCATATTGGCGGCGCACTGGCCATGCCATTTTGTCTTCATCGCCTGAGAAAAAGTCTTTATGGGTTCTAACCGTGGTTTCAACCATTTTACCAAAACCCTCGTCTGAGGCTAAGGAGAGCTGATATTTGCCTGCATTTTTCTTTTTAACATCGGTGACAATCCATATTTGCCCATTGAGTAGTTTTTTGCGTGGGTTATTCCTTAAACAAACCATTCTATCGCCAGTCACTGGCTCTTGATGTGGTAATTTGAGCAATTCTCGCACTCTATTGTTATAATCAAGCCTTGTTTTATTGCGTCCAACTAACACTTGATCCGCGCCTAAAACCTCTTGCTGGTCAACATCATGGCGAGAGATAACTCTGCTATCGCCATAATTGCCTAGTTGCAATTTTCGCCCTTGGCGAATATCAAGCGACATGCGAACAATCGGGTTATCTCTGGCTTGGCGGTGAATTTCGGTTAGCATAATATCTGGCTCAACCTCGGTAAAAAAACCAGCCCCCTGCACGGGAGGAAGCTGAAACGGATCACCAAGCACCAAAACCTTTGTGCCGAATGAAAGTAAATCACGCCCCAATATTTCATCAACCATTGAAACTTCATCAATAACAATCAAATCAGCATCAGCGGCAACGCTTTCATCATCAAGCCTAAATTGCGGTTCGCCCTCTTTATCGCTAACTAAAGTATAAATAAGCGAGTGAATTGTGCTAGCGCCTTTACAGCCATGCTTGCGCATAACCAAAGCCGCTTTGCCAGTAAAAGCAGCATATTTCACTAACTCAACATCTTTTGCCAAATGTTGCGCTAAAGTAGATTTGCCAGTTCCCGCCCAGCCAAAAAGGCGAAATACCTGCGCTCCATCTGGATCGTTTAACCAGTTAGAGACAGCGCTTAACGCTTCATTTTGCTGTGTTGACCATTTCACTTGATATTTTCCTTGATGTGAATAGTGATTCTATAATTCTATATAAATACTCTAGCCTCTTAACAAAAGACGCGCTATTATCTTCTTTGGTTTGATAAGAAAAAAGCGAAATATCTTATGACAAAAACAGCATTCACTTTCCCCGGCCAAGGCAGCCAAGCTATCGGCATGGGCTTAGAGTTGTCCAAAAACTATCCAGCTGCAAAAGCAGTTTTTGATGAAATTGATGAAGCTCTAAATCAAAATCTTTCTGCCCTTATGTTTGAGGGAAATGAGGACGAATTACGCCTAACGCAAAATGCCCAGCCTGCTCTTTTGGCTGTTTCTATGGCGGTTGTAAAAGTTTTGGAAAGCAAAGGTGTAAGCGTTAAAAATACTGCCGCTTTTGTTGCTGGCCATTCTTTGGGTGAATATAGCGCCCTATGTGCCGCTGGCACTTTTTCGCTTGCTGATACTGCTAGGTTATTAAAAACTAGAGGTTTAGCAATGCAACAGGCTGTGCCAGTAGGTGAGGGCGCAATGGCGGCAATTTTGGGGCTTGAATTAGATGAAGTTTTAGAAATAGCAAAGCAGGCACAACAGGGTGGAGTTTGCGAGGTGGCAAATGATAATGCTCCAGGGCAAATTGTTGTTTCAGGTCATGCAAATGCAATTGAGCGTGCTATTATTTTAGCAAAAGCCAAGGGCGCAAAGCGGGCGCTTTTATTGCCAGTAAGTGCGCCATTTCATTGCTCTTTAATGTGTGATGCGGCAGAAAAAATGGAAGAAGCCTTGGCATTAGTAAATATGAATAATCCAATTGTGCCGCTAATAAGCAATGTTTTGGCCGCTCCAATCAGCGATGCGGGTGAAATTCGCCGCCGTTTAATTGAGCAGGTAACAGGCAAGGTCCGTTGGCGAGAAAGCATAGTTTGGCTAACAGGTGAGGGCGAAGTGACAGATTTATTGGAACTTGGCGCTGGAAAAGTCCTAAGCGGGCTTGCCAGACGCATCAATCGTGATGCAAATGCAGTTTCA
>JALSJY010000190.1 GCA_026989045.1 Hyphomicrobiales bacterium
AAGATAATGGTAAAACAATTGCTGTTGTGCTTGATGAGAATATAATATTGGGGCTTTTTGCGCTTCGTGATGAATTACGAACTGGTGCTATTAAGGCTATGGAAAGTCTTAAAAATCTAGGTGTTTCTGCAATTATGCTTACAGGTGACAATAGGCGTACTGGAGAAGCACTGGCTAAACAATTAGGCATCGAAGTGAAGGCAGAATTATTACCACAAGATAAGCTTATAGCCATTAGTGAGCTTAAAAAACATGGCAGTGTTATCATGGTTGGTGATGGCATAAATGATGCTCCAGCATTAGCAAGTGCTGATGTTGGAATTGCTATGGGTGGTGGCACTGATGTAGCTTTGGAAACTGCAGATGCAGCATTGCTACATGAAAAAACCTCTGATGTGCCAGCTTTGGTAAACCTCTCACGAGCAACTATGAGAAATATTCACCAAAATATAACTGTAGCATTGGGACTTAAGGCGGTATTTCTAATCACCACAATGTTAGGCATGACATCTTTATGGATGGCAATTTTGGCAGATACTGGAGCAACTGTCTTAGTAACATTAAATGCACTTAGACTACTTGGTTATCGTTCTAAAGAATAATTGATGAAAATATGCTATTTTAAAAAAAAAGGAGATTTTGATGAAAATAACAAAGGTATTTTTAGTGGGTGTTTTTATTGCAGGGTTTAATTTTGCAACAGCCGCAATAGCTGAAGAGTATAAATCTATGACGGTTTATAAAACCCCATGGTGTGGCTGTTGTGAGGGATGGGCTAAGGCTATGAAAAAGGCTGGCTATAGTGTTAAAACTATTGATTTAGAAGACCTCTCAGAGATTAAGAAGCAAGCAAGCGTAACAGAGGAACTTGCGGGCTGTCATACTGCAATTTTAGGTGATTATGTTATTGAGGGGCATGTTCCGCTAGAGGCAATTGATAAATTATTGGAATTGATGCCAGATATAAAAGGAATAGCAGCACCTGGAATGCCAGCTGGATCGCTTGGTATGGGATATGATAAAAATGCTAAATATGATATTTTGGCTTTTAGCTCTGATGTAACAAAAAAGCCGACACTATTTTATCAGGCAGGAAATTAGATTTGTAATAAAATTTGAAACTAGACCTGTGATCAGATTTACATATTTTAAATGAAAAGAGGGTGCAGCGATACGGAAATGCTGCACCCTCTTTTTGCTTCTTTCAACCCCTTAGGGCTGAAAGATGGACATCGCACAAGTTAGTTTGGGGAATGCGTGATGTCCGGGAAGCTTCTTAGAATGGTAGAATGGCATCTAATACTTGAGCGCCATATCTTGGTTGTTGCACATCTGATATCTGCCCGCGCCCGCCATAAGAAATTCTAGCTTCAGCAATTTTAGATGACACGATTGTATTGTCTGCTCCCACGTCTTCTGGGCGGATAATGCCAGCGATAAGTAGTTCGCGAATTTCAAAGTTAACTCGAACCTCTTGTGAGCCTTCGATAACTAAATTTCCGTTTGGTAAAATTTGTGTCACAACCGCTGCAACGCGGGTTTCTAATTTCTCAGAGCGATTGACCGATCCATCGCCACTGTCCTTAATGCCAGATTTGGTATCAATTTCGCTTGCCAGTGGAACGCCAGGAGCTACAGCGCTCAGGGAAGCGCTAAGTGCTGTGCCAAATAATCCGCCAAGCCCAGCGCTATTAGTTGAAGAGCGAGTGCGAGAGCTTTTATTTGCAATCTGGGCTTTGTCAGAAATTGTCACCAACACTGTTAAAATGTCTCCAACTCTATGAGCGCGCTGGTCTTTAAAAAAGCCTTTTGCGTTTGAACGAAATAATGAGTTTGGCTGATAAGAAACGGGTGCAATTTCTGGCATTGGCATTGTAACTGGTCGATAACCAGCTTGGGCGGTTGGGTTGGCGATTGCAGCTAATTTTGGCGTATCACCGATTGAAGCAAATCTGTCTGATGCCGCGCATGCGCTGGTTAATGCTACAAGAGCGCTTAGCGATGCTATTTTTATTATATTCATTGTTTTTTTCATTTTTTCTTCCCCAAGAAAATTGTAAATAGAAACTGTTAAAGTATTTTTGCGTTAGAAATATTTATCTCTACTGCACCTGATTTAGTGGCTACGCCTTGAATAATTTGTTTGGATTTCGTGTTTAGCACCGATACCATTTCACCCTTTGCGGCTGAGTTAAGTGCCTGACCATTGGCAGTTAAAGTAAGCGGGCCGTTTTTATAATAAATTGTGACCATAGAAGAGCGTTTGATTATCTCAGGCTCTATTACATCAGAGGGACGTAACATCATACCAGCACGGGTGGGGCGCACTAATTGCATGCCAATAATCTGCTCCATTGTTGAAAATCCCGCATTTCTTGCCATGTTTACAGAGACAGTGCGCATTTCAATGTTTTTTGGTGTGATAATTGCCCCAGAGTTTAGCGAATCTTTTAGGTGAGGGGTTTTTATCATCAAGTTAGCACGACCTCTTATTTCACGCGGTGCTGTTTCTCCTGCAAATTTGAAAATAGCGGTGAAATTACCAGATGTTGGTGCGTAACGTAATTCCGTTAACTCAACAGGATTGTATGACGATATAGTGTAAAAGGGTGAAAATTGAGAGATGAATTTTGGTTCTGAAAAAACACCGCCGCTCAATATACCTTTAGATGTTAAGTCATTTATAACAAGATTTACTAACTGTTCCTCATCAATATACGAACCTGTGCGCTCAACACTTACACTAGAAAGACCCTTAGTTTCAAAATTTGTTATTCCAGCCTTTAAACTCGCAATGCGAATGCTTTGAATTCCAACTGAGCCAGTTGTGCCAGGTGCTGGGGCGCGAAATAAAGCGCGTTCTGCATTAAGTCCAGCATTGTCAAACATATCACCAACAGTAACAATTGCACTCGATAGTTTAACTGATGATTTTAAAACTGGCTGAGCAAAAGATGGTGCACTAAATGTCAGTGCTAAAGAAATAATGGCTAGCTTTGCAAGTTTAGTAATTTTTGCTGGATTGAAAAAAGTCATTAGTTTACCCTTAAAATATGTTGGTTGCTGATTTGAGCATTTCATCAGCGCCAGAAATTACTCTGGCGTTCATCTCATAGGCTCGCTGAGCGGCAATTAGGTCAGAAATCTCGGTAACTGAATTAACGTTTGAAAGCTCTAAATACCTATGTAAAAGCCCCCCTAAACCATCAGCCTGTGGAGTGCCTACTTGTGCTGTGCCACTCGCTGCGGTTTCCAGATACAGGTTTTGTCCAATAGCTTGTAGGCCAGCTTTATTCACAAAGTTTGCCAATTGTAGCTGTCCAAGTTGTGTTGGGGTTGAATCAGCATCAAGAAAGGCCTCAACTGTGCCATCTGCACTTATAGAAACTGAGCGAGCATTTTGAGGAATAACAATCCCTGGCTCAACCGTATAACCTTCTGCTGTAACAATTTGACCAGTTGCATCACGTTGAAAAGAGCCATCACGAGTATATCCTGTGCGGCCATCTGGCATTTGAATGGTGAAGAAGCCTTCACCCTGAATTGCAACATCGAGATCTTTTTCAGTAGGGGCAACATTCCCTTGGCTCATAATGCGTGCTGTTGCTGAGGTTTTTACACCAGAGCCAATTTCTACACCTACTGGCACAAGTGTCCCTGTGCTTGAGGTTTGTGAGCCAGCACTACGATGAGTTTGATATAACAAATCCTGAAATTCAGCACGTTGTCGCTTGTAGCCTGTGGTGCGCATGTTGGCGATATTGTTGGATATAACTTCAACATTTCGCTCCTGTGCGGCCATTCCAGTAGATGCGATATATAATGCTTTCATGGTAAAAGTCCTTATTTTATGCTTTTAATGTGCCAAGTTTTTGAATTGCTGAACGTCGCAAATCATCATGACTTTTTTGGATTTTTGATAGCGATTGATAGGCGCGAGATATTTCAATCATTCGTGCCATTTCTAAAACACTAGAAACATTTGATCTCTCAATAGCGCCTTGGCTAACCTTTGTGCTTAAATCTTGGATTGGATTAGAGCCAACAAATAAATTACCACCCTCACGTGTTAACTCTTGTGGGTTTTCAAATGAGACAATTTTTAAGCGTCCCTTTGAGCCGCTATCTGTAGAAATATATCCCTGAGCATCAATTGTAATATTGCTTTCACTCGGCTCAAAGCGAATTTGCCCGCCCTCAGAAAGAATAGGGTCACCACTATTGGTTACTAAAATTCCAGAATTGTTGATTTTAAGTTCGCCGTTGCGGGTGTATTTTTCGCCACTTGCTGTTTGAACGGTTAAAAACCCATCACCTTGTAGGGCAATATCAAGTGGATTACCTGTTTGAGTTATTGAGCCGCCAGTGAAATTATGTAACGTTGCCCAATCTTGCGTATATGATAAGATTTGATCACTCGCCATGAAGTCCTTATCACGAGCAACAGGCATTTTATATTCTTCAAACATTACCGATTCAACTTTAAATCCAGTAGTGTTTATGTTGGCGATATTATTCGCAACAACATCCATTTGGCGCAATAGTGCGCGCTGCCGTGATAAACCAATTAATTGTGCGTTTTCCATTATGCACTATCTCCGTATCTTTTTGTCCCCAGTGCTTCCCCAAGCGGTGGACCTGCAAACTAAGTTGCATAAAGCGTGCCAACTAAAATTTGTGTTTTAAAACATATAGTTGGCTAACATGGGATTTAAAAACTCTAGTAATAGACAGGTGTGTAGGAATTTTTTACTAGGCAATTTTTACCTAACAAAGCAAAAATAGTAACCATTCGTTAACTATGTTCAATTTACTAATTTATATTAACTAAACACAGATTCTCTATAAACTTAGGTTTTTACAAATGGCAGATGAGCCTGAAGTGCAAGATAATAACGAAGAAGCAGAAGGTGAGGCTAATGAGCAGGCTGCACCCAAAAAGAGCAAGAAGAAACTCTTTATAATTATTGGCGCTGCATTGTTACTCCTTATACTAGGGGGTGGGGCTGCCTACTTCTTTCTTTTCTCTGGTAGCAAGCAAGAAGAAAGCATAGTTGATCAGGTTAAGCCTGCATTTTTCTATGACCTTGAGCCAATAACAGTAAACCTAAGTGTGGTTGGCGATGAAGATGTAAAGTTTTTAAAACTAATAATTTCATTGGAAATACCTGATGAGGAAATGGTCGCAATCATTGAGCCGAGAATTGCACGTGTTCAAGATGCTTTTCAGGTATATCTTCGTGAGTTACGCGCGTCTGACCTTGAGGGGTCGGCGGGAATCTTTCGCCTTAAAGAAGAGTTGCGCCGTAGGGTGAATTTAGCAATTTCTCCTGCAAGAGTGGATAATATTTTATTTAAAGAAATATTGGTGCAATAGGGGGATTATTATGATTGGTGATGACCAAGATAGTCTTTCTGAAGACTGGGGTTTAGATGATTTAGATTTAGACGAAAATTCTAATATCGGTGATGAAAGCGCTAATAGTTCGAGCGATGAAGATACTCCTGATGATGATATGGCTGCCGAATGGGAGGCGATGATTGATGGAGAAGACGATGCAGAAGATGGCGGCGGCTCTACAGTCGATCGTGTTTTAAATCAAGATGAAATTGATAATTTATTAGGTTTTGATGCCTCTGCTGGTGGTGATGTAGAAACGTCTGGTGTTCAGGCAATTATAAATTCTGCATTAGTGTCTTATGAGCGCTTGCCAATGCTTGAAATTGTGTTTGACCGCCTAGTTCGTCTTGCTACAACATCATTGCGCAATTTTACCTCTGATAATGTTGAGGTTTCGCTCGATTCTATAACCTCTGTGCGTTTTGGGGATTATCTTAATTCAATTCCTCTCCCTGCAATTTTAAGCGTAATCAGAGCAGAGGAATGGGATAATTTTGGCTTGCTTACCGTTAATAGTGGTCTGATTTATTCAATGATCGATGTTTTATTGGGTGGTCGTCGCGGCTCTGGCGTTATTCGCGTTGAGGGGCGGCCATATACAACCATTGAAATGGCGTTGGCACGTAGAATGATTGAGGTTATCCTTGAGGATACTCATAAAGCATTTGAGCCTCTTACTCAAATTAACTTCACTTTGGAGAGGTTAGAAACAAATCCTCGTTTTGCGACAATTTCACAGCCTGCTAATGCGGCAATTCTTATTGAGTTGCGCATAGATATGGATGATCGCGGCGGTAACATTGAAATATTACTTCCATACGCAACGATTGAGCCAGTTCGAGATCAGCTTATGCAGGCGTTTATGGGTGAGAAGTTCGGTCGTGATTCTGTGTGGGAGGGGCATTTAGCAACAGAAATACATGCCGCTCAAACTGAGGTTAGTGTTATTTTGCATGAGATGGATATTCCTTTATCACGGGCAATGAATTTGAAGGAGGGTGAGACACTTATGCTTAATCGCTCTCCTAGTGATAAGATAAGATTGCGTTGCGGAGATGTTGATTTAAGCGATGCCGTGATGGGTCATATAGGAAAAAATATATCAGTAAGGGTAACTAGCCCTCTTAGGCCGCCAAAAGTTACTATGGCTGTTTTTGATGATATTGATGAGAGAGTGGAGAAATAAAATGGGTTCTATATCATTTGGGTTAATGGTGGAGATTTTGGTTGCTATATTGTTAGTTCTTACAATAGGTTATTGTGTTGTTTTAAATCAAAAGCTTAAAAGTTTGCACGGCGACAGGGAGGCATTATCAAAGATGGTTACTGATCTTGTAAATGCTTCAAATATAGCAAATTCCGCAATTAAAGGGTTGAGAGCTTCAGCAACTGAGGCCGACAATATGTTGAGTGCACGTTTGGCAGAGGCAGATAAATTCAGCGTTGAATTAGCTAACCATATAAATTCTGGGCACGCTGTTTTAGACAAAATAACTCGCATTACCACAGAGGCTGGAGCTAATAGAAATAGTTCTAATTTAAATCAAACAAAAGCCAGCCCAAAAATTGCTAATGAAGCACTAGCAAGACTAAAAGAGTTTCAAAGACGGCGGGAGAATGCTGCGTGAACTCTATTAGGCTCCTTCCGATAGTAATAATGGCAAGTTTTGCTTTGCTGATGCTAAAAGGCATTGGTTTGGTTACTCAAGGCTCTTATGTTTTAAGTGGTACGACTGATGCCATTGCTCAAAATGTTACTAACGGGCAAAATGTTGCAAACGGAAATGATAATGGTCAAAACCTACCGCAAATTAGCATTGCAGATGGGCTTGCTGCTGATAAAGCCGCGCAAAACCTGTTTGCTCGTGCCGATAATACCCCTTTGAGTAGCACTCAGCTTGATAGTGTTCCTATGACAGAAAATAATAACGGTGATAAAATTCCTCTTGGTTCAATTGATGGTATGAGCAGTAGCGAGCAGGCAATTTTGGAAAGACTTGGCGAAAGACGCACTGAGCTTGAGTTATTCAGTTCAGAGTTAGATATTAGATTAGCTTTAGTAGATGCTGCTGAAAAAAGATTAGCAGAGAGGATTGCTGGTTTGCAGGAAATTGAAGCAAGAATTGACTTGAAAGTTAAGGAAAAAAAGGCGCTTGATGATGCTCAATTCAAGGGGCTTGTAAGTATGTATGAAAATATGAAGCCTAGTGATGCAGCGGCAATTTTTAATGATTTGCCAATGAATATTTTATTAAAAGTTTCCTCTAATATGTCTGCAAGAAAAATGGCGCCAGTATTAGCAAAGATGAATAAAACTCGAGCATCGGAGCTTACACAAAGGCTTGCCGATGTAGAGATTGAGCCATCAATGGATGCTCCGATTGATGATATTTCATCTTTACCGCAAATAATTGGTCAATGAGGTAATAAGACGTTAAAGAGAATTGGTTATGGTTAAGGCTAATATAACTTATCTTAACCCTAGTTTTTTTATGTCTGAAGTTTCTAAAATTAAAAAAATACTTGTAATCTGGCTATCACAGCGTACTGGAGTTGTTTTGTTGATTGCAATTATTGGTGGTCTTGTGCCAGCGTTTGGCTTTGTTTCTATGGCGGTAGCGCAAGATTTGGCGCGAGTTGAAGTTGAGAGTTATAACAATTTCGGGCGAGTTGTAATAAATTTTGAAGATAGATATTCCCTTCCAGCTTACACGCTTGAGTCGGAAAATGGCATTTTAATTGTTAAATTTAATGAGGAGGTGAATTTTAATCTCCCTGAAATTGAGCAAATAATACCTAAATTTATTTCCGCTAGCAGGATTGATCCTGATCGTAGAGCTATTCGCTTTGCTTTGAAGGGTGATTTTAAAATAAATAAAACTGAAGCTGGGGAGCGTTTATATATTGATATTATGCCATCAAATTGGCAGGGGCTTTTACCCTCACTACCAACTGAAATAGTAGAAGAATTATCTAAACGTGCACAGAATGCTTTGCTTTTGGCGCAAAAGAAGCAAAAAGAGGAACTCATATTAAAAAACAAACCTAGTGTTGAGGTGAAAGTTGGCCGTCACCCAAGTTTTATTCGTTTAATTGTTAATTGGAGTGTTGATGTTGATGCTAGGCATTCACTTTTAGATCAAGTGATTGAGTTGAAATTTGATTGGCCAGTTGCAATTGATTTGACGCAGATTAAGTCAGATTTACCCGATGAAATTATCAGCATTGATAATAAGATAGATAAGATTGACAGTATAATAATTATTAAACTTAAAGAGCAGGTGGTGTCGCGCTATTATGCAACCTCTGAAAGACAATATATTATTGATATTGACCTTAATAACGTAGCTGGGGAGGGTGCTGATATTGCCTCTCTTTTACCCGAATCTATTGAGCAGGTAACTAATGAGCAACTCTTAACTGATTTGAGTATGGTTAAGGGAAATGAAGACACTAAGCTTGATATTGAGAATGATAAAAAAATCACTATTATTCCGTTGGTTGAACAAGTTGGCTCTACAATAAGGATGACTTTTCCATTTGAAAGTGAAACAGCTGCAGCAGTTTTTCGCCGTGGTGACACTTTATGGATGGTATTTGATACTAATGCGTCAATTGGTGAGCCAGAGAAGACAAAAGAATTTTCTTCAATTGCAAAGGAATTTTCTGTTGTTGGAGCAGGGCAGACTTCAATTATTCGTATAAATTTAAGCACCGATAGGCTAGCAACCCTTGGCTCTGAAGGGCGTGCGTGGGTTTTATCTTTGGGTGATGTATTGTTAGATCCAATTGAGCTGATTAGTTTGAAGCGGCGGCAAACAAGAGAATCTTTATTTGAAATTGTTGCTGACTTAGAGCGCCCATCAAAAGTGCATCAATTGCGTGATCCAATAGTAGGTGATTTATTAGAGGTAGTTACAAGTTTTCCACCAGCACGAGGAATTGCAAGAGAATTATCAATGGTAGAGTTTAATGCATTGCGCTCGGTGCATGGTCTAGTGATAAAACCATTGCATGATAATATTATCGTCGCAATTGAAGATAAAAATGTAATAATAAGGGCAGATAAGGGGCTTATTGTTTCTACCTCAAAAGGGGCAAGGACTGCCAGTGAAGCTTGGCAAGATAGTGAAGATAGAAATGGCTTTATTGACCTTATTCCTTTGGTTGAAGAAGAACCGCAAAGGTTTTTTGAGCAACAAAGGCAAATCATACAACGTATAGTTGATGCGGAGCATAATGCTGTTGGGGCAATCAGACTGCAATTGGCACAATATTTTTTGGCAAATCAGCATTATTACGAAGCACTTGGCATATTAAACCTTATTGATAAAGAGTTAGCATTTGGTGATTTAGGGGTTGAGTTGAATATTACTCGTGCTGCTGCAACTCTTATGGCATATCGTAACGAAGAAGCGTTGGCCTTGCTGAATAAGAAAGCAATTGAAGATGATGTTGATGCAATGATTTGGCGGACGATTGCTAGGGTTCGCCAGCGTGAATTTTCTATAGCTATTAGTGATGCTTTAGCTAGCGAAACAATTATCGATGATTACCCGAAATGGGTAAAGACAGAGTTTTTGTTGGCAAGCACAACAGCGGCAATTGAAATCAATGATATTGCTAATGCTACGCGTTTTATAGTCATGATTGATACTGATAACCAAAGTGTTGAAACAATTAATAAATATAGGATTTTATTGGCGCGAATTGATGAGGCAGAGGGTCGCTTTGATAAAGCATTAGAAACTTTAGGGCAGGTTATTGCAGCAGATAACAGGCCAACGCGCGCTAGTGCAGTTTATTATACAATTGCATTGCTTAAGCGAATGAAAAAACTCGATAGTATAAAAGGGGCGAACACTCTCGCTCTTGAAGAAATTATTTGGCGTGGTGGAGATATTGAAGTAAAAATGATGGGTCTGCTGGGTGATTTATATTTTGAATCCGGCTCTTTTCGTGAAGCTTTTAGTGTATCTGAGCAAATGCTAAAAACTCACCCTAAAAGTGAAGAGGCATTAGAGCTTTTAGAGAAATCACAACAGGCTTTTGCAAATTTATTTCTCAATGGTGAGGCAGAGCAACTTCCTCCAATCAAGGCATTGTCGCTATATTATGACTTTAGACATTTAACCCCAGTTGGGGCGCGTGGTGATGAGATGATTAGAAGTCTAGCACGTCGATTAGTAAAAGTTGATTTGCTTGAGCAGGCAGCAGAATTATTGCAATATCAGGTTGATGAAAGATTGCAAGGAGTAGCTAGGGCGCAAATTTCTGCTGATTTGGCAGTGATTTATTTAGCTGATAGGAAACCAGAGCGTGCAATTGAAGTTATCTACGACTCTCGTTTGGTTGGCATTCCACAAAGTTTGCAACGTCAGCGCCGTATTCTTGAGGTAAAGGCACTTATTGATGTTGGACGTGCAGAATTGGCGCTTGATATTTTATCTAACATGCAGGGAAAAGACGCGGATTTGTTAAAAGTTGATGCGCATTGGAGCGCAAACAGATATCTCCAAGCAGCTGAAATTATTGAACAATTATATGAAAGTGAAATGTTAAACTCAACTCTTTCTACAAGTGCGAAGGCAAATATCATTAAGGCTGGTGTTGGTTATGTGTTAGCAGGTGATAGGATTGGACTTACTAGATTGCGCTTAAAATACGGAGAACAAATGTCTGCTTCCTCTGAATGGGGTTTGTTTGATTTCGTTACAGCGCAGGTAAATGCCACTTCATTAGAATTTAAAAAAGTTATGCAAGAAATTGCAAATACCAATTCACTTGCAGCTTTTTTAAATGCCTATAACGAAAGTTATGGGCCAGAGGGTGCGCTTACTCCAATAAAATTAAAATAGGAAAAAGTCAGGCTATAAATAACTAAGTTATATTGGGTTGAAACTTCGCACTAAAGAGCCTGCGACAAGATGCCAGCCATCAACTAAAACAAAGAATATCAGCTTAAATGGAAGCGAGATAACAATTGGTGGCAACATCATCATGCCCATGGACATGAGAACAGATGCAACAACCATATCGATGATTATGAATGGAATGAATAATAAAAAGCCTATTTCAAAAGCCCTTCGTAGCTCTGAAATCATGAAGGCAGGAACTAAAACATATAATGGTAAAGCCTCTGGCTCCTGTGGTATTGGCTCTTGAGCTAAATCCATGAATAAAGAAACATCTTTTTCTCTGACATTTGAAAGCATGAATTTATGAATTGGAGCAGCTGACTTATCATAGGCTTCAGCAAATTCTATTTCCCCATCAATCAATGGTGCAATACCTTCGTCATAAGAGATTTGGAAGGTTGGAGCCATAACGAATGCCGTTAGAAAAAGCGCAAGAGAAATCATCACCGAGTTTGGTGGGGCTGTTTGCAGGCCAATTGCGGTGCGTAAAAGTGATAGCACTACTACTATTCTAGCAAAACTTGTTACCATTACTAAAATTGACGGGGCGAGAGCTAAAACACTTACTAAGCCGATGAGCTGGACAGATCTTTCTGTCAGGGTGGCGTCATCACCAAAATCAATTGTAATATCTTGGCCAAATGCAATTGTTGGCACAGCAAAAACGCCAAGCACAATAAGTAGCTTAAAAATATTTCTTTTATTAAAGAAATCTATAAGCCATTTTTTTGATTTATTTGTTTCTTTTATTTGTTTTTGCAACGCCACTTTTGCCATTTTTAATATTTGCTTGATCTATCTCATCTATTTCATCAATGAAAAAAATGTCTTTGTTCGATACATCTATATCTGAGTCGGCTGCTCTATGCTCATGAATTTGTTCTTTTACATCAGAATCTTGGGGATTGATAGGTGGAGCATCTTTGTTGTTATTGTCATCTGAGCGACGCAATAGTCCTGTGTGTCGCAATGAGACCTCACCTAAAGCTGCGCCAGCAGTAGCAAGAGTGGCGGTATCTTTTGTTAATTTTGGGGCGGCTCTCGCTAGGGTGGATTTGATCTTGCTACCTAGCTTTTGCATGTCTTTTTGATTCTTAATATTTGTAGCTTTATTGTTTAAACTTGTTTTTCTCTCGATTGGTATATTATTTTCGATGATAATTTCTGAATTTCCACCTAATAATATAAGATGTTCAACATTATCACGCCTAACAAGTAACAGCTGCCGCTTTTGATCTAGTGCAAAAGTTTCTGATACGCCAAGTCGCCTTTGGTTGCTCTTACTAACGCGCTCAGTTGCATTAAGTAATATTTTTAAAGCCCAAACAAGAAAGATAATTAGAATGATGACGATTGCTAAGGCTAATACGCCAGCCAGCACTCCGCCACCAACTTCACCAAAAAGGCTTTTTATAAAATTCATAATAAGCTCACTAATTTAAAAATTAATATTATCTGACCAAAATTAAAAACCAGAATCGATTATGCATTAGCATTTTTTAATAGCACGCGGCAATATTTACCCGGCATTGTAACAATAATGTGCTTTTTCTAAGTTTTTAATGTGAATTTGCACTTAATTAACCATTCGTTAACCACAAAAGGGCAGAATTTGCCCAGTTAAAGAAAAATAACTTTTTGAAATTGGATTGATTATGGGTATTGCTGAATTGCCATTATTTACGGCAATGAAACAAAAAATGCACTGGCACCAGGATAGACAAAGCCTATTAGCTGAAAATGTAGCTA
>JALSJY010000191.1 GCA_026989045.1 Hyphomicrobiales bacterium
GGATAGAGATAAAGGTAAAGGAAACCCGTTTTTTTACTATGCTTATGGCGCTGCTGTATCTGAGGTGAGTATCGACACTTTAACGGGGCAGAGCAAGGTTGAGAGGGTAGATATTTTGCACGATGTTGGCAACTCGCTAAATGAGGCGCTTGATATTGGTCAAATAGAGGGTGGTTTTGTGCAAGGCATGGGTTGGCTAACTAGCGAGGAATTAGCGTGGGATATGGAGGGTAAATTATCAACATTTTCTCCCTCAACCTATAAAATCCCGCTTGCCTCAGATATGCCAGAAAAATTCAATGTTCAGTTAGCAAAATGGTCAAAAAATCCCGCCAATACAATCAAGCGTTCAAAGGCAGTTGGTGAGCCTCCTTTTATGTTGGCAATTTCGGTATTTGAAGCAATTTCTATGGCTGTTGCTTCTGTAATTGATTATAAAATATGCCCAAGGCTAAATAGCCCTGCAACGCCAGAAAATATTTTAATGTCCATTGAGCGGCTAAAAAATGAAATTAGCAAATAATGGATATCAGATTTGCACAAATTGAAGATTTTTTAAAACCACCAATACCATGCATTAAAATAAGCATATTAGAAACCAAGGGTTCGACACCACGAAATATTGATGCTTTTATGCTGGTCAATGAAAAGCAAATTATAGGCACAATTGGTGGAGGAAATTTAGAATTTTTGGCGATTAAAGCAGCTAAAAAAATGCTGGCTACTGGTGAAGTAGAGCAAGAATTAGAAATTTCACTTGGTATAAAAACTGCTCAATGTTGTGGTGGTTGGGTGAAGATAAAATTGCAAATTCTTGATGAAAATCACCGCACACAGCTTTTGCAAAAAACTAAAATCCAAGAGAAGAATCTTCCTGAAATATACCTATTTGGCGCAGGTCATGTGGGTAAGGCACTAGCGAATCTGCTAGCTTTTATGCCATTTAAAACTTTCCTTATTGATACAAGAAAAGACATAGTTTTTGATTCTCCTATAACAATAAAAACTATCATAACCCCTTTGCCAGAAACAATAATAAAGCAAGCAAAAGCAAATAGTGCCTTTGTTGTTTTTACTCATGATCATGCGCTTGATTTTTTAATTATGGCTGAAGTGCTAAAACGAAATCATGCCAGTTATGCTGGCATGATTGGCTCAAAGACTAAGTGTAAAAAATTTGCTAATTGGCTATTAAAAAATGGTGGCAACGAGAAGCAATTAGCAAAAATAACCTGCCCAATAGGCCAGCCACATACTAATGCACAAACAAATGCACAGGCTGGGGATAAACGTCCAAATATCATTGCGGCTTTGACTCTTAGTGAAATTATATCCAACATAGGGGTTGATTAAAGCGGGGAAATTTTTTGAACAGTAAACAAACCAGTAAACAAACATTAAGATTAAAGCTTGAAGGTTTAACAAAGCGCTTTCCCGGCGTGCTGGCTAACGATAATGTTTCTTTTGCAATACAGTCGGGCGAAATCCATGCGCTTTTGGGTGAGAATGGTGCTGGTAAATCAACTCTAGTAAAAATGATTTATGGCGTTATGCAACCCGATGAAGGAAAGATTTTTTGGGACGGCGAGCAGATAAATATATCTAACCCAAAACAAGCAAGAGCACTTGGCATTGGTATGGTTTTTCAGCACTTCTCACTTTTTGAAGCTATGAGTGTGCTTGAAAATATCGCACTTGGTATGGACAATAAAATTTCAAAGAAACAGCTTGAGAAACAAGTTCATCAGGTGATGCAAACTTATGGCCTAAGCCTTGAGCCAAACCGCATTGTCTCGACCCTTGGAGTTGGTGAGCGTCAGCGGATTGAGATTGTGCGAGCGCTTTTGCTTAATCCAAAATTGTTGATTATGGACGAGCCAACTTCAGTTTTAACGCCACAAGAAGTAGAACAATTGTTTGAAGTTTTAAGAAAATTGGCCAAACAGGGTTGCTCAATTCTTTATATTTCGCACAAATTAGACGAAATAAAACAGCTTTGTGATAATGCTACAATTTTACGTGGTGGGAAAGTTGTAGGTGAGTGCGACCCTAAAAAGGAAACCTCAAAATCTATGGCAGAAATGATGATTGGCGCATCTTTGCATGCTATTAAAAAGAATAAGTCCAAACAACTTGGTGATGTTGGATTAGCGGTGCATGAAATGTCGGTGAAAGGGCAGGGAGATTTTGGCGTTAGTCTTAAAAATATTTCTTTTGAAGTTCGCCATGGTGAGATTTTTGGCATTGCAGGTGTTGCAGGAAATGGTCAAAATGAATTGCAAGCCGTGCTTGGTGGTGAAGTGGTTCTTGATGATGAAAACATAATAAAAATAAATAAAATCCCTGTTGGCTCGATGCGTGCAAATGAGCGCAGAAAACAAGGCTTATGCGCTGTGCCAGAAGAAAGACATGGCCATGCCGCAATAGGGGAGTTTTCACTAAGAGATAATGCAGTTTTAACCGCAAGAAATCGTCAGAATATGGTGCGTGCTGGTATGATAAACGCCAATAAGGCAAAAGCATTTACCACAGCGGTGATAGATGAGTTTAACGTCAAAGCAACTGGCTCTGGAGCAATCGCTGGCTCATTATCTGGCGGAAATTTACAAAAATTTATTATGGGACGTGAAATGTTGCAAGTGCCAGATGTGTTGGTAGTTTCGCAACCAACATGGGGGGTAGATGCAGGTGCAGCGGCGGCAATTCATCAGGCGCTTATTGATCTTGCAGCTGGCGGCTGTGCAATTTTAATCATTTCACAAGACCTAGATGAACTACTTGCACTTTGCGATACTTTAGCAGTTATCAATGAGGGCAGATTATCTGAGCCAAAAAAGACAGAGCAAATGTCCATTGAAGAAATTGGCTTGTTAATGGGTGGTGTTCATGGCGCAAATCAAGCACCTGCCGAACTGCAAAATGAGGCGGCAGGGTAATGATTATATTTTTATATGCATTATTTCTTATATCTAATTTTTTCAGTTTTACTCAAGGAGGAAAGTTAAACTCTGTCATATTGAGCGAAGCGAAATATCTAGCTTTTTTAAAGACTCTTCGCTTCGCTCAGAGTGACAGTGAAAGCGATAAGAGTGACATAGGAAATAGTCAGAGTAATAAAAAACCATTACTTATTCTAAGCTGTTTTCACTCCCTCGTCATTCCCGCGAAAGCGGGAATCCAGAGCCATTTATTTTCCTACCTCAAAGCAAAGGGGGAAATAGCCAATGCAATTTAGGTTAGAGAAAAAACTGCAACCAAGCAAAAAAATGCTATTCGCCACACCAGTTTTAGCAGTTTTTTTGACTATGATTTTGGGCGCAATGGTTTTTACGACTTTAGGTTTTGATGGCCTTAGCGCAGTGCGTGAAATTTTCCTTACCCCAATTATCAATTCGCTAAAATGGCAGGATTTAGCGGTTAAGGCCGCGCCGCTTATTATCATCGGGGTTGGCCTATCTATCGGCTATAGAGCAAATGTGTGGAATATTGGCGCAGAAGGGCAGTATATTGTTGGCGGTTTAGCGGCAACTGGCGTGGCGCTTTTAACTCACGATTTAAGCGGTTGGTGGCTTTTACCTCTTATGGGAATTGCAGGCGCATTAGGTGGCATGGCTTGGGTTTTTGTGCCAGCTTTTCTTCGCACCAAACTTAAAGTCAACGAAATTTTGACCACTTTAATGCTGACCTATGTTGCAGTGCAATTACTCAATTTTTTGATTTTTGGCCCATGGAAAAGCCCAACCTCTTATGGTCAGCCACAAACGGTTTTATTTAATTCCGATCAGATTTTACCCTATATAATTCCTGGAACAATTGTGCAGGCAGGCGCACCAATTGCTGTGTTAATAGCTATTCTTGCATGGATAATAATGAGCCGCTCGGTTTTTGGCTTTCAGGTAAAGACAGTAGGCTCAGCGCCAAATGCTGCACGGTATGGCGGGTTTTCTGAAAATAAAACCATTTGGTTGACCTTGTTAATTGGTGGCGCTTTGGCAGGTTTTGCTGGTATGCTAGAGGTTGCAGGCCCGTTTAATCGCATGGTGCCGCAATTCCCATCTGGTTATGGTTTTACTGCAATCATTGTTGCATTTTTAGGCCGATTGCACCCGATAGGGGTATTATTTGCGGGCATTGTTTTGGCGATTACTTTTGTTGGCGGTGAGGTGGCGCAAACAACTATTGGCCTGCCAAATGCTGCCGTTGGCCTATTTCAGGCAATGATGTTATTTTTGCTTTTGGCTGGCGATGTTTTAGTGCGCTATAATATAAAAATAGTGAGGGCTAAACGATGAATGTTGACCTAACTATTGCAATAATTATCACCATGGTTGGTGCTTCAACCCCGCTTTTATTTGCTGCACTTGGTGAATTAGTGGTTGAAAAAAGCGGCGTGTTAAACCTTGGTGTTGAGGGTATGATGTTAACGGGAGCAGTGGTTGGTTTTGCTGTCACTTATACCAGCGGCAATCCGTGGCTCGGCATTGGTGCAGCCGCTATTGCAGGTGCAAGCGTTTCAATGATTTTTGCTTTTTTAACCCTCTCTCTTTCAGCCAACCAAGTCGCAACAGGTCTTGCCTTAACAATTTTTGGTGCTGGTTTTTCCGCTCTTTTTGGTAAGCCATTTACAGGCAAGCCAATTGATATTTTCGGCTCGGTTTTTCCACCAGCTTTAAGTGAACATCCATATTTGCGAGTATTTTTTGACTATAGCCCATTGGTTTATTTCTCATTATTCATGGTATTTGCTATTTGGTGGTTTTTGCAAAAAACCAGAGCTGGTTTGATTTTACGTGCTGTGGGAGAAAATGATCACTCTGCTCATTCAATCGGCTATTCTGTGCTTGGCGTGCGATATGGCGCAATTGCCTTTGGTGGTGCAATGGCGGGAATTGGCGGGAGTTGTTTTCCACTTATTTTAACCCCGCAATGGGTTGAAGGTTTAACAGGAGGTCGCGGCTGGATTGCGCTGGCATTAGTTGTTTTTGCAGCTTGGCGACCAGGTAGGTTGCTTGCAGGGGCTTATCTTTTCGGCTTAATTGCAACAATGGAACTTTATGCAAAAGCGGCTGGTGGTGCGTTTCGCATCATTCCATCAGAGCTTTGGGCTTCGCTACCTTATTTAGCGACAATAATTGTGCTTGTTCTTATCTCATTAAGGCATAAGATTAGTTCAAGCGCTCCGGCATGTTTAGGCAAGCCATTTATACCCAACTAGAAAACTAAAAAAGAAACTAAAACAGGAGAAAAATATGACAAACTTTAATCGACGTAATGTGCTTAAAATTGGTGGTGCTGCAGCAATGCTTCCGCTTATCGGCACTAAAGCTTTTGCAAAAAAAGACAAAGTAAAGGCAGCTTTTGTGCTTATTGGCACGCCAGATGACAATGGCTGGAATTATGGCCATGATTTAGGTCGTCAAGAAATGATTGCAGCACTTGGTGCTGATAGGGTTGAAACAACCGTTGTGACTAATGTTGCTGAAGGGCCAGATAGTGAACGTGTTTTTCGCGAGCTTGCACAACAAGGTCATGATATAATTTTTGGCACTAGCTTTGGCTATGGCGATTCTATGCTTAAAGTTGCTGGCCAATTCCCTGATGTGAAATTTGAATGGGCAACAGGATATAAAACAGCACCAAATCTTTCTATCTATAATGCTCGTTTTCATGAGGGTCGCTCAGTGCTTGGCACAATTTCCGGCATGATGAGTGAAACAGGAATTGGTGCTTATATTGGCTCATTCCCTATTCCTGAAGTTGTAATGGGCATTAACGCATTTCACCTTGCAGCAAGAAAAGCCAACCCAGACTTTATTACTAAAGTTGTTTATGTTGATAGCTGGTTTGACCCTGCAAAAGAAGCAGATGCGGCACGTGCTTTGATCGATCAAGGTGTTGATATTATCACTCAACATACTGATGGCCCTGCAGCACTGCAAGTTGCAGAAGAGCGTGGAATTATTGGTGGTTTTGGACAGGGCGCAGACATGAGTGCATTTGCACCTAAGGCGCATTTGACTTCTATCATTGATATCTGGTCACCATATTATATCAAGGCAGTCAAATCACTACTTGATGGTAATTGGAAAGAGGGTAGCTCTTGGGAAGGCATTGCTGGCGGTGAAGTTGTTATTGGACCATATAATGAGAAAGTTCCAGCTGATGTTGTTGCCGCTGCAGAAGCAGTTCGTTTAGGCATTATTGATGGATCATATCACCCATTCGCCGGACCCATTACCGATAATAAAGGCGAGCTTCGTGTTGAAGCTGGTGATATCATTGATGATGGCGAGTTCTGGGCTGTTGATTGGTATGCTGAGGGTGTTGAAGCCTAAAAACAGTAATTGCCTGTCTAATTGCTAGCCCTTAAAAGCCACTAGGCTATTATGGGTTAGCGTTTCTTATGTTGTTGTCACCCTAAACGAGAGTGAAGGGTCTTAACGTCACAGAAAAGATTCTTCGGCTCTCGCCTCAGAATGACAGAGGATTTTTGGTCGAGTAGCTCTTCTTCCTCCCTCCCCTTTGAGGGGAGGGTTGGGGTTGAGATAGAAAACGTATGGGGTTAAAAATTGTGTCATTGCGAGGAGCAAAGCGACGCGGCAATCCAGAGCTGTTGTTCAGTGACGTTAGTATCTGGGTTGCTTCGTCGGCACAATATCACTCCCTTTCGTTATTATCGGGCTTGAGCTGAGAATCCACAAATATTCATGAAAAACAAAAATATACCAAGTAATGGATAGTTGCATGATTATAACAAGAAAAATTTTATAAACAAAGAAAGCACTAAATGATCGAACAGATAATAATTCTAGAATGGCTGACCTTTGCTACTCGCTGGCTACACGTGATTGTTGCCATTGCGTGGATTGGCTCGTCCTTTTATTTTATTGCGCTGGATTTAGGTCTGAGAAAAACTGAGAACCTACCCAAAAAAGCACATGGAGAAGAATGGCAAGTGCATGGCGGTGGCTTTTATCATATTACAAAATATATGGTTGCGCCTAAAACTCTGCCCTCACATTTAATCTGGTTTAAATGGGAGAGTTATGCGACTTGGCTCAGTGGTTTTACTATGCTGATTTTGGTCTATTATCTTGGTAATAGCTATTATTTAATTGATATTGATGTGCTTGAAATGCCTAAATGGGGCGCTATTTTAACCTCACTTTTATCGCTTAGCGTTGGTTGGTTGATTTATGACCTGCTATGTAAATCCGTAATCGGCAAGAGCCAAAATGGCTTAATGGTGGTGCTGTTTTTTGTGCTGGTGGCAATGGCATATTTTTATGCGCAGGTTTTTAGCGGACGTGCGGCATTGATACATCTTGGTGCCTTCACTGCCACGATAATGAGCGCAAATGTATTTTTCATAATCATTCCAAATCAGAAAA
Source organism: Hyphomicrobiales bacterium (assembly GCA_026989045.1). Taxonomy (GTDB): domain Bacteria; phylum Pseudomonadota; class Alphaproteobacteria; order Rhizobiales; family Devosiaceae; genus S141-66. The sequence goes on from JALSJY010000191.1 coordinate 7,392, forward strand.
TTGTGGTCGCTGATTTAAAAGCTTCTCGAACTCCTGCAACGCATTTGGGAGCGCAGGCAAAACAGCGCTCATTGCATAATAACTATCTCACCCTGCCAGTAATATTTCTAATGCTTAGCGTGCATTATCCGCTAGCTTTTGCCACTGAATTTAACTGGTTGATAGCCTCATTGGTATTTTTAATTGGGGTGGTTATTCGTCATTATTTTAACACCAAACATGCTCGAAAAGGCAAGCCAAATTGGACTTGGTTTGTAGCTGCGATTTTGTTCACGGTGATAATCTGGCTCTCTATTGTTGGAAAGCCAGAAATAAATGAGAGTGAAGAAACAGCATCAAGCACTACGCAGGCTTTTATGAAAGTTGCAAATTTTGAAGATGTGCGAGATGTGGTTTTGGGGCGTTGCTCAATGTGCCACACGGCAGAGCCATTTTATGAAGGCGTTCATAGTGCGCCAAAAAATGTGATATTGGACAGTGATATTTCTATTGCAAAACACGCTAAACAGATTGCCCTGCAGTCAGGTTTTAGCTCTGCCATGCCACCAGGAAATATCAGCTATATGGAAGGTGCTGAGCGTCAGCTAATTCTTGATTGGTATAAGATGGGGCAAGCGAATGGATCTTGAAATATGAGCGTAAAAATACTTCGCGGGCGTGTGCTTTCGTTCAAAAATGAGCCACAAGGCATATATGATAAGGCAAGCTATATTTATATTGAGAAAGGCGCTGTTGCGATAAAAAATGGTAAAATTATTGCGCTTGGTGAATATAAAGAAATCTTGGCCGCTAATAAAAATGCCAAAATAATTGATCATCGCCCGCATTTAATTATGCCCGGATTTATTGACCCGCATATTCATTTTGTGCAGATGCAAGTGGTTGGCTCATATGCCGCAAATCTTTTGGAATGGCTCAATAAATATACTTTTGTTGAGGAGCAAAAATTCGCCTCCCTTGAGCATGGTCAAAAAATCGCCATAGCTTTTTTTGATGAATTAGTGCGCCATGGCACAACGACAGCCAGCGCTTATTGCTCTGTTCATGCTGCTTCTGCTGAGGCGTTTTTTGATGAGGCAAAAAAGCGTAATATGGCAATGATTGCTGGTAAGGTGATGATGGATAGAAACTGCCCCGAACTTTTGCAAGATAGCCCTCAAAAAGCCTATGAAGAAAGCAAGTCTTTAATAAAATCATGGCATAATGTGGGGCGCTTAAAATATGCCATCACACCAAGATTTGCGATAACCTCAACTCCTGAGCAGTTAGAAATGGTGGGGGCGCTTTTGGAGCAGAACCCAAGCTGTTATTTGCAAACTCACCTATCAGAAAATAATGCAGAAATTGCCCTGACAAAACAGCTTTATCCTGGGCATAATGACTATCTTTCAATATATGACCATTATGGCCTATTGGGTAAAAAAAGCTTATTCGGTCACGCTATTCACCTATCACAAAGTGAAAAATCTATGATGGCTGAAACTGGCTCAGTTGCGGTTTCCTGTCCAACATCAAATCTATTTTTAGGCTCTGGACTATATGATTTAGAGGTGATGAAAAAGGCGGGAGTTCGCTCAGCTGTAGCAACCGATATTGGCGGTGGCACTTCTTATTCTATGCTAAGGACAATGGATGAATTTTATAAAGTGCAGCAGATGAATAGCAACCGCCTTAACCCGTTCATGTCTTTTTACATGATGACATTAGGCAATGCACGCGCCCTAAGTTTAGAAGCTGAAATAGGAAGATTACAGGTCGGCTCTTATGCTGATATTGTGGTGTTAAACGCAAAAGCAACCCCAGCAATGGCACTAAGAGAGCAAACGATAAACAGCCTCAGTGAAGAATTGTTCTTGCTTCAGACAATGGGCGATGACAGAGCGGTTGAGCAAACTTATGTTGCGGGTAGGGCGGTGAAAATTCATTCGTAGTCATACCCGCCCACAAAGGCATTTAGCATTCTGCCAATTCAATAACAGAGCGAGTTTTACAACCCGCTCCATTTTTTTATGAATTTAATTTCATTAGGCATTAGGATCTACGGGTAATTTATGCGCAATGCCTTGGTGGCAATCAATGCATGTTTTCTCACCTATTTCAAACGCTTCTTGCATCTTTTTAGATGCTCTTCTGCCCTGTTTAGTGAAATCCATTGCTTCTTGCGCATGGCATTCTTTACACTCACGCGAATCAGTTTTTCTCATTGATTCCCAGACACGTGTCGCCAATTCAAACCTCTTAGCTTCAAATTTTTCAGGAGTATCAATAGAGCCAAGTATTGTATGATAAATATCATTACTGGCTTTAATTTTCCTGATTAATTTTGGTCCAAATGCTTTTGGTTGATGGCAATCTGTGCAAATTGCTCTTACCCCTGAGGCATTGGAATAATGCACACTTTTTTTATATTCTTCATAAACAGTGTCTTTCATTTCATGGCATGAAATACAAAATTCTAAGCTATTTGTTTGTTGTAAGGCAACAGTGAAACCACCCAAGAAAACAACTCCAGCAATTCCACCAAAGACAAAAATAGCGCCCCATGCCATACTGGCTGGCCGCCAAAACCAATTCCAAACTTTTTTAATCATTAAATCCCCCCAGAAATAAAAAAGTCGCGTCAGCAATAAACCGACGCGACAGTAAATGTAATAGATTACATCTCAGTAGGCAGGGTTGCCATATGAGCCATTATATCAAGTGTGATCTGACGATCCAATGCCCTTAAGGCTGGCATATTCTCATTTGGCTGACCATTTAAGATTTTATGCATTCCTTCCCAAGGATTTCCACCCATTAAGCTACCAAAGCTCTCTGGCATGTCTTTTGGTTTATTTCCTTCTTTAGCATGGCATTGAGAGCAAAGAGTATTATAGTAGTTAGCACCTGCTGTTGCATCGCCACCGCTAAATGCTTTGGTTGTTGTGTCAATATATTGCGACATATCTACCTGACCTTTAGAAACGAACATAGCTAAATCTTTAAAGTCACCCTCATCCATTAAATCAACAAGCTGGTGCGTGTCATTTTTTAAAACAGCAATAATTGCGTCTATATCAGCGCCAGCCATACCGTCTATGCCTTTAATACCAGTTAAGTAAGATTTTGAGTTACCATAAGCGCCATCAACACCTTTATAATCCCAGCCGTGACAAGATTTACAACGCCAAGTTGTGTCGCCGCTTTTTGCAGTATTAGTTGCAGGCCAAGCAGGGTGTGTTTCCTGTGGGCCTTTTTCTTTGATAACTGAATACCATTTGTCATATAATTGCCCCCCCCGAGCAATTGATCCCTCATCTGAAAGTGATGGTAGTGCAAAAGCTACCAGTGCGAACATTGCAGTTAAACTTCCCGATATTAGATATTTAAATAAATTTTTCATGATTGTGTCTCCTCCTATTATCATGAGATATCACAATAAAGTGATGAATTATCACAATAAAGTGATTGTTCCATTGGTAGCACACTTACTTTTCTGGGTCAAATTGCAAGTGGTTATGCTGATTTCTGCTGTTAGGATGTTGATAAGTATAACATTTAAAATGATTCTAATTTCTATATCCGACCATAAAGACTCTCGGCTTTTTGGTTGCCATCAATATTAAAACGATGGTTTGCTGGTGGGTGGGCTCGTTGCTCGCACTCCATGCGTGGGCATATTCTACAGCCAACACCGATTGGGACAATTTGTGTTTCATTACTTAAATCTAACCCATCGGAATATATCATTCTTTTAGCATTACTGACATGACAGCCCAAACCAATAGAGAAATTTCGCCTTTGTGCATTATGTTTAAAGCCGCCTTTTTCGAATGATTTTGCAATGCAAAAATAAATCTCACTATCTGGCATTTGACTAAGTTGAATATTTATCTGCCCTGGTTGCAAAAATGCAGAATAGACATTCCAGCGTGGGCAAGCGCCAGAATGACGTGGAATATGAATGCCAGAAAGTGAAAACCGCTTAGAAATATTGCCTGCAATATCGGTGCGAATTAGATGCAGGGGAATTCCTTGCTCTCCCTTGCGCTGCAGGGTTGTCATACGGTGGCAGACCTGCTCAAAACTGACGCTAAAGCGGCGTGAGATACGATCAATATCATAGCGATATTGTTTGCAGGCATTAAGAAATGGCGTGTAGGGCATTATTAAAGCGGCGGCAAAATATGATGCAAGCACGTTGCTGGCAAGCGCTGGCGCGTCTTGCTCAGGCAGATTACTATTGTCAAAAATTTCGTTTATTTCATGCTCAATGGCAAGCAAGCCTAACTGATGAGCAAGAGTAAAAATTGCTGATTCGGGCGGTAAAATATCAGAAATTTCAAGCAGGCCATTATTAGGGTTAAATCTGCGAGCAATATTTGTAGGCAATGAAGATAGTCGCCAAGTAATGCCAAAAACATTAAGAATATAAGTACCTATTCCCTCCATCAGATTATTGCTAGCGTGATCTATATCGGTGCGAATTCGCTCGGCGGCTTGTTCAATAGTTGGAAAGTGGTTGGCATTCTCTTGTAAGAAATCTGAAATTGCATCAGTTGCCCGATGATATTGCCCTTCTTCACTTTGAGGAGTTGGTTTGAGTTTTTCACCCGTTTGAGAGTTTTCTTTATATTTATCAAATAGGCGCAAAACTGCTCGTGCGGCAACTGGGTTAGAAAAAGCTAAATCACGAATGTCTTGATTGGTGAGATCGCTATCAACAAATAAATCATCACCAAAAACCTCCATTAAATCGCCAACTAGCTGAGCGTCATCACTCTCAGCCAATTCTCCCGGTTCAATGCCAAAATAACCAGAAATTTTGAATAATAATGGCACGGTAATTTTGCGCCTGTTATGCTCAATCAGGTTGAGATAAGAGGCAGAGATAGCAAGATCTTTAGCAAGGCTGTTTTGTGAGATATGCCTTTGTCGCCTTAATCGTCTAATCTTTCCGCCAATTTGCGGTTGTTTATCTTCATTCATTTCTTTACAATCTTTACAAAAAACAATGTAATAATTTACTGTGATTTACAGCTTTACAGGTGCTTATGTTGATTTATCTTGCAATATTATCAGCTTTGTCAAATATTTACAAGTAGGCGTTGATTTGACGCACTATAAATTTACATGGAGGAATAAATGCAAAATCCAAATGAAGTTCAGGCAGACAATCAAGAATATATTACAATTATTGCACCATCAGTTCGTGATGCAATGGCGCAGTTTAAAGAGCGTGGTTTAGATATATTGGGTTATGCAATAGTTGGTAAAATCGTCCGTCAACAATTCTCCATTGTTAGCAGCTCAGGAGATGAGTCTATGTTTAATGGCAAGCCAATGTTTTCTGCTACTTGGAAGCGAAAGTCTTAGGCATATCGCGCGTTAAACTAAACAAATCAATTTTTATCAATTCTCCATCAGGCCTAAGTGTCTGATGGTTTATGAGTTGAATTACTAGGGAACAGAAAATGTTAGAAAAAAATATACAAGATTTAAGCTTTAAAACACCAGATTATGCGCCAGATCGTTGGGATAATATTAAGCGCACATTCACCCCTGATGATGTTACTCGCCTTGCTGGCTCTATGCCAATAAAATATAGTTTGGCTGAAAATGGTGCAAAAAAACTTTGGCAATTATTGCAAAGCGAAGATTTTGTCCCAACTCTTGGCACTTTT
>JALSJY010000192.1 GCA_026989045.1 Hyphomicrobiales bacterium
AAAGTGCGTTGGCGAGAAAGCATAGTTTGGCTAACAGGTGAGGGCGAAGTGACAGATTTATTGGAACTTGGCGCTGGAAAAGTCCTAAGCGGGCTTGCCAGACGCATCAATCGTGATGCAAATGCAGTTTCAATTAGCACACCAGAACAAATAGAAGCATTTGTTTCTTAAAAACAAGAGGATTATTATGTTTGATTTAAATGGCAAAAGAGCTTTGGTAACAGGAGCAAGTGGGGGTATTGGTCGCCAGATTGCAATTGCTTTAGCAAATGCGGGCGCACAAGTTTCGCTCAGCGGCACACGAGTTAATGTGCTAGAAGAAACAGCTAGCCTGATTGATGCTAAAACTCACATTTTGCCATGCAATTTATCTGACCTTGATGCGGTTGACCAACTTGTGCCTCAAGCTATTGAGGCAATGGGCGGGGTTGATATTTTAATCAATAATGCTGGTGTAACTCGCGATAATATTTTCATGCGTATGAAAAATGAAGAATGGGACGACGTGATTGCTATCAATCTAACGGCCGCTTTTCGTCTTTCCCGCTCTGTATTAAAAAGCATGATGAAACAGCGTTATGGCCGTATCATTGGCATAACTTCTGTTGTTGGGGTTACAGGTAATGCTGGGCAGGCTAATTATGCCGCCTCAAAAGCAGGTCTTGTTGGTATGAGTAAATCTTTGGCAGCAGAAGTTGCTTCGCGCAATATCACGGTTAACACAATTGCTCCAGGGTTTATTGCCTCACCAATGACAGATGAGTTAAACGAAAAACAGCGTGATGCAATTTTGGCTAAAATTCCAGCTAATCGTTTGGGCGATGCAAAAGAAGTAGCCGCCTGCGCATTATTTTTGGCAAGTAAGGAGGCCGCTTATGTTACTGGGCATAATCTAAACGTCAATGGTGGCATGGCAATGCTTTAGGTAGCGGTGTAAAAGCTAATTTTTATCATACAATTTCTTGAATAAGCATAAGAAATATTATAAAAAAATCTCTTAGAGGGATTCTTTCTTTGGTTAATTATTTTGTTTGACGCATTGACATTTATGTGAGTTTGCAGTCATACGGCTAAAAGTTAAAATCTAAATGTTGTAAAATAGAGGAACATAACATGAGTGATATCGCAGATCGCGTTAAGAAAATCGTTGTCGAGCACCTTAGCGTTGAGGCAGACAAAGTCACAGAAAAAGCAAGTTTCATTGATGATTTGGGCGCAGATTCGCTTGATCAAGTAGAACTTGTAATGGCATTTGAGGAAGAATTTGACGTAGAAATTCCTGATGATGCGGCTGAAGGTATTCAAACCTTTGGTGATGCTGTTTCATTCCTTACTAAAGCAACTGCTTAAATAGCTATTTGAATGCAGCTCCGTCGTGTCGTAGTTACTGGTATGGGTATTGTTAGCCCTCTGGGTTGCGGTATTGATTCTGTTTGGAAGAATTTATTAGCTTCCAAAAGCGGAGCAACTAAAATTGACGATTTTGAGGTTGGCGATCTGGCAAGCCAGATTGCCTGCCGCATTCCACTTGGTGATTATGCTGATGGCAAATATAATCCTGATGAGTGGTTAGAGCCTAAAGAGCAACGCAAAGTTGATCCATTTATTGTCTTTGGTATGGCCGCCGCTACTCAAGCGATAAAAGACAGCGCCATTGATTTAAGTACAAATGAAAAGCAAGAGCGAGCTGGTGTTTTAATTGGCTCTGGCATTGGCGGCATTGGTGGAATTTATGAGGCATCTATTGCCCTTAAAGAGCGCGGGCCAAGGCGTATAAGCCCATTTTTTATTCCAGGGCGTTTAATCAATCTTGTTTCGGGTCATGTTTCAATTAAATATGGACTTAAAGGGCCAAATCATTCGGTTGTTACTGCTTGTGCAACAGGCACGCATGCTATTGGTGATGCGGCACGCTTGATTGCCTTTGGTGATGCTGATGTAATGGTTGCAGGGGGTGCTGAATCTCCTGTAAATCGTATTTCAATGGCTGGTTTTGCTGCCTCCAGAGCGCTTTCTACAGGCTTTAATGATGAGCCTAAAAAAGCATCTCGTCCCTATGATAAAGATCGAGATGGTTTTGTGATGGGTGAGGGCGCTGGAGTTGTGGTGCTTGAAGAATATGAACAGGCAAAGGCTCGCGGGGCAAAAATTTACGGCGAGTTAATTGGATATGGCCTCTCTGGTGATGCGCACCATATTACAGCGCCAGCAGCAGATGGAAATGGCGGTTATCGCTCAATGGCCGCGGCAATTAAAAACGCTGGCATAAAAGCTTCAGATATTGATTATATCAATGCACATGGCACTTCGACTCCGTTGGGTGATGAAATTGAGCTTGGTGCGGTAACAAGATTATTAGGTGATGCGGCCTCTGATATTGTCATGTCGGCAACAAAATCTTCTGTGGGTCATTTATTGGGTGCGGCGGGTGCTGTGGAGGCTATTTTCTCGCTTTTGGCTATGCGTGATAATATTGCCCCGCCAACCCTTAATCTTGACAATCCTTCTATGGAGACAAAAATCAATTTAGCGCCTCATAAACCAGTTAAAAAGCAAATTGATGTTGCACTTTCAAATAGTTTTGGTTTTGGCGGCACAAATGCCACATTGGTATTTAAGAATATTAAATAACTTAAAGAATCACCAAACTATTCACTAGATGGAAAAAATATGGCAAAGCAAAAACGCAAACAAAAAAAGCGCAAAAGTGCGTTAATTGAAATCACAAATGGTTTTTTGACACTCTTTATTTTAGCTTTGATTATTGCTGGTGGTGCGTTTTACTGGTTTGCGCAAAATTTTTATTCTGATGGCAATTTAAAACAAGACGTTGTTTTTGTAGTTAAAAGTGGCTCTGGTCTTGCAACCGTTGCAAAAGATTTACAAGAGCAGGGTATTATTTCTAATAGTTTAATGTTTCAGCTCGGCGCCCGCTCAAAAAACTTAGAAGGCTCAATAAAAACGGGTGAATATAATATTGCAAAAGCATCTTCTATGGCTGATATTTTGTTTGAGCTGACTGAGGGGAAACCAATATCTTATTCAGTCACTATTCCAGAAGGATTTACCTCTTGGCAGGCAGTGCAAAAATTAAATGCAGATAAAAATTTGGTTGGTGAAATTACCTCTATTCCACCTGAGGGTAGCCTTTTACCAGATACATATTCTTATGAACGCGGTGAAGAAAGGTCTGCAATAATTGCACGAATGAGTGACGAGTTTAATAAGGAATTAGCTAAAATTTGGGAGAATCGTGACCCTGACCTACCAATCAATACACCGCAGGAATTGGTTATCTTAGCTTCGCTAATTGAAAAAGAAACAGGCACGCCCCATGAGCGTTTTGAAGTTGCTGGTGTGTTTGTTAACCGATTGAATAAAGGCATGAAATTGCAAACTGATCCAGCGGTCATTTATGGTATTACTTTGGGCAAAGAAAAACTAGGCCGTGGTTTGCGTCAATCAGAGCTTAAAAAGGAAACACCCTATAATACTTATGTGATTCCTGCTTTGCCAATTGGCCCTATTACCAATCCGGGTCGCGAATCTTTGCTAGCGGCGGCAAATCCTGCCAAAACTGAAAATATTTTCTTTGTAGCAGCTGGAGCTTATCCATCAGATGGGCATTTATTTTCTGCAACTTATGCCGAGCATAGAAAAAACGTAGCTTTATATCGCAAAGCAGTGGCACAAGAGGAAGCAAGGCTAAAAGCTGAGCAAGAAGCACAAAAGGCAAAAGAAGCGCAAGAATCTCAAGAGACACAAGAGGCAGAAAAAGCAAATAACAATGGCTAAAATATCCTCAATGACAGGCTATGCTCGTATTAGCTTTAGTCAAAATGAATGTGATTATACAATCGAAATAAAATCGGTTAATTCAAAAGGCTTGGATATTCGCACTCGATTAGGTTCAAAATTTGATAGTTTAGAGCAGGCAATACGAAAAAAATCATTATCGCTTTTTAAACGTGGCTCAATCAATATTTCAATATCTTTTAATAAAGACAAAGCGCAAAGTGAAGTGATGCTAAACGAGCAGGCACTTGAAACAGTGTTTGGGGCGATTAAAAAAATTCAAACTTCGGCTTTAAAAAATTCAATAAAAGTCAAACCGCCAACTATTGATGGGATTTTAGCAATAAATGGCGTGCTTGAGAGGCAAGAAAATATTGGCAATGAAAGTGAAATAAAATCTCTTCACGAAAAAATGCTGAAAAATATAGAAATATGCCTTGATGAACTTGCCGCTTCTCGCCAGCTCGAGGGCGAGCGGTTGCAAATAATTCTTCTAAAAAGAATTGATGAAATTACACAGCTAACAACAAAGGCCGAGCATCACCCATCTCGCTCTAGAGAGGCAATTACCAAAAAGCTAAAGCTTCAAATAAGTGAGCTAAGTGATTCTAACCCCTCACTTAATGAGGATAGGTTAAACCAAGAGGCATTATTGCTTGCAACAAAGGCAGATATTCGCGAGGAACTTGATCGTTTAGTTGCGCATGCAAAGGCAGCAAGTGAGTTGCTTAAAAAAGGCGGGGTGATTGGTAGAAAACTTGATTTTCTTTCACAAGAGTTTAACCGTGAAGCTAATACTCTATGTTCAAAATCTAACGCTATTGATTTAACCGCCATTGGTCTTGATTTAAAAACGGTGATAGATCAATTGCGTGAGCAAGTGCAGAACATTGAATAATAATTATGAGGGGCGAAAATGAATTTTAAGCGCAAAGGGATAATGCTAGTAATTGCTTCACCATCTGGCGCGGGTAAAACTTCCATTACCCGCAAGCTTCTCGCCTGTGATAACAACCTATCAATGTCTGTTTCGCTCACTACTCGCCCGATGCGCAAAGGCGAAATAGATGGCATAGATTATCATTTTCGCTCAATCGATGAGTTTAATCAGATGCGTGATGATGGCGAGTTGTTAGAGTGGGCAAAAGTGCATGATAATTATTATGCCACTCCAAAAGCACAAGTTGATGAGATGATAAAAAACGGCAAAGATGTTGTGTTTGATATTGATTATCAAGGCACGCAACAGCTTTATGAACAGTGCCGCTCTGATATGGTAACAATTTTTATTTTGCCTCCTTCAATTAAAGAATTGCACTCGCGCTTAAAGGGCAGGGCGCTAGATAGTGATGAGGTGATAGCGCGCCGCTTAAAAAACGCAAAAATTGAAATAGACCACTGGGCAGAATATGACTTTGTGCTGGTGAATGATGATTTAGAAAAAACCATTGCAAAAACAACTAAAATTTTAGAAGTAGCGCGCCTTTCTCGCATAAGGCAAACCAACCTATCAGGCTTTATTAAACAGCTTCAAAATGAAATTGATGAGTTGTAGTGTCAATTCATTGTAGCTTTAGATAATTTCAAAAAAGCAGAAATCGGCAATTCTTCTGCTCTTTCTGTTCCTTTTAAATCTGCCGCATTCAGCAAATCTGCAACAGGCATTCCAAGCGATTTGAGACTTTGGCGTAACATTTTACGTCTTTGTCCAAAAGCAGCTCGGGTGACATTTTCCAGCGCTTTTAATGAGATGGTTTCATCAATTTGTTTGGGCGTTAAATGCACAATTGATGAAGTAACTTTTGGTGCTGGAGTGAAGTTTGATCTATCAACATCAAACGCAATTTGTGCCTCAGTTCGCCAGCCACTTAATACGCCCAATCTTCCATAAGCCTTGTCGCCAGACTTAGCACAAATTCTTTGCGCCACTTCTTTTTGAAACATCAAAGTAAGGCTTTCAAAAAAGCTCGGCCATGGCTCACAACTAAGCCAGCCAGTGAGTAGGGGCGTTGCAATATTATAAGGCAGGTTGGCAATAATCTTCACCCGCCCAGTGCTGAGTTTACAATAGTCTATCTCTAAAGCATCAGCGTGAATTATCTCTAACCTGTTTGGATAGGCGTTTGAAATTTCTTCCAAAATGGGTATGGCGCGCTCATCTGCCTCAATGGCAATAACTTTTTTTGCCCCCTGCGCTAGTAAGGCACGAGTTAACCCACCTGGCCCCGGCCCCACTTCAATAACACTTACATCTTTTAGCGATCCTGCCGCACGAGCAATACGTGAGGTAAGGTTTAAATCAAATAAAAAATTCTGCCCCAATTGTTTTTTTGCACTCAAATCATGTTTAGCAATCACTTCACGAAGCGGGGGTAAGTCATCGATTTGACTCATGATTTACTCATTTCATCAGCCATTCTAATTGCCGCCAGCATGCTATTGGGTGAGGCGATTCCCTTGCCCGCCAACTCAAGCGCCGTGCCATGATCTGGCGAAGTGCGAATGATTGATAAGCCAAGCGTAATATTCACCCCCTCATCAAAAGCTAGAGTCTTAATCGGAATAAGTGCTTGGTCATGATACATAGCAATCACGCAATCATATTTCGCCCAATGCGGTGGGTGAAATAAAGTGTCAGCCGCCAAAGGGCCAATTGCATTTATGCCAAGTTTTTGCAAATGAGCAATGGCAGGGGCAATAATATCTCTATCTTCAAGTCCAATTGTGCCGTCCTCTCCTGCGTGCGGATTAAGACCAGCAATTGCTAGTTTCGGCTTTGAAATATTGAAGCGGTTTTTAAGATCATTATTTACAATCAAAACTGTTTCAACGATTTTTTCAAATGTTATTAGTTCTGGAACTTCACAAATCGGGATATGAATAGTTAAAGGAATAGCGCGGTAATTTTTATGCGCTAGCATCATTATTGGTGTTGGGGTTTTGCCATTTTCATTAGGGCAAAGAGAGGCCAAAAACTCGGTGTGTCCAGCATGGTTAAATCCAGCCTCATAAAGGGCGGCCTTGTGGATTGGTGCTGTAATTAAAGCAGAGCAAAGGCCAGCCTTAATATCACTAACGGCATTCTCAATTGCCTTAATAACAATTGCTCCAGTGTGGGGCTGCAAAACACTAGGCTTATCTTTGCACTCGCCCTTAATATCCATCACGGGCAATCTATCAGCAAAATCTCTAATAGCAGTTTTTGGCTCACTTTTTGTAATTTTAATATCAATGCCAAGTTGCTTTGCTCGGCTTTTAAGAAAATCAATATTTCCATAGACAATAAAGCTGGGCAGGGAATATTCTTGGCGTTTAGCAAAAATTTGCAAAATTAAGTCAGAGCCAATCCCCGCAGGCTCTCCCATAGAAATAGCCAGAGGCAATATTTGTGGTTTAGACATTTTATTAGCGATCTAGCGGATTATAATGCTTGCTTTTTCTTTTAATTGTTTCAGATATGCATCTGTTGCTTCTTTTAATTTGTCGTTGCCAGCTTCTTGGCGTAATCCGCTTTTAATAAACGTTAAGTCCTCAGCCGCAGTTTTTGAGCAAACAGCAAGCATTGAAACACCATTATCCACCACACGCGGTTTTGTTATGCCGCCAGTGTTTAGTTTAGCCAATTCTTTTGCCAAAGCAGGGGGTAATTGTGTTGCATGGCGGCGACCAACATCAATAACAGCCGCATCAGTATATGATAGGGAAAGCTCTACGGCACTATCACAGCCCTTAAAATTCTTGCGATATTGATTAGCTTGAGCGGTGCGCCTAGAAGATGAGATTTTAGATCCCTTTGGAATGATAAATAAAATTTCCTTGAGCATAAAGTCATAAGAGAGGCTGTCATCAAGTTTCTCTCTTGCTTTTTGGTTTAATTCAAGGTCAGAAATCTGCACTCGAGGCATAATTGCAGCTTTTGTAACCCCTTGCCAAGCAATACCAACCTTTAAACGATCTCTAAGCGTAGTTCTATTAACGCCATTAGCTTTTAATACTTGGTCAAGTTTTTGTGGGCTAAGCTTTAGATTGCGTGCAACATTCAGATAAGAGGCATTCACCTGCTGTTCTGTAACATTGATATTTAGACGCTTTGCTTCTTGCATTTTTAAAGCTTCATCAATTAACTCATCACGGGCTAATTTTAATCTAGCAGAGTTTGAATTGCCGCGTCTTTCTAGTCTTAACAGTCCTGCTCTTAAGGAAATTTGGGTGTCAGTAATTTCTTGCCCATTCACTGTAACTTTCACAGAGGTAGCCTGCGCCTGAGTGATAGGGGCTATAAAAAATAATATAAAAGCAAAAGTTGCAAAAAATTGCGAAATTTTCATCGATAATCTCATTTCTTCATTTATGAGTTGAATTTAACTAAGATTGAGGCAAAAATCAGTCATTTTAAAAACCATATGTCTTGCCGCCTGGTCCACTTAAATTAAAAGTAACTTTATAAGTTTGATTGACTGGGTTTAGTGCGTCGCCAGAGGCGCTATAATGACCAGTTAAAGAGAAATATCCGTCATCATAACCAATTGTTGCATAGTGATCTATCATTGAATTAGTGATAATATTCCACCCAGCCCCAGCTTGTGCATACCAATAATCATCAATTGGAACACGAACAGAGCTACCAATTGAATGTTGATCTATAATTGAGCCTAGTAAAGGATCCGCCGCAATATAAGAATAATCGGTTGAAAAATTCCAGCCATCTTTAGCATATGATGCTGCAATTGCACTTCGCTTAATAGAAGCATCTGTTGGGTCAATATTTGCTTTTGCACCAAAATTAGCACCCTCAAAGGGCGATGCCCTAACGCCAACCACAATGTCAGAGCTAACATTACCAAGACCAGAGCTTGTTCCAGCTTGCGCACTATCACTAACGTTAAGTGAATTAACCCCAGTCAATTGAAATGATTGCCCAAGCAACAAACTAAGATTACTTCCATCAGCAAAATTGGCTTGGTAGCGCGCACCAACATTGGCTCTTAAGCCAGTTTCTTGTCGATCAGTGCCAGAAAAACGATTTAGTGAGAATAATTTACTGTCATCAAACACAAAGCTTTGCGCATTATCATTGTTGATGCCAAGATTTGTCACATCAGAGCTACGATAAACCAGTTGTGCAATTGGCTCAATCAAATGAGTGGAGCCGTTATCAACAGCCATAAGTGGATAGCTTATATCAATTGCAGCAATTGGCGTGAAGTTAAACAAGGTTGAAGCAGTTGGCTTTAAAATACTTGCACCATCATAATAAGCTGCATCGGCACGCATTGCTAAATATGGAGTAAACACAAGGCCAGAAGCAGTTTCAAATTGTTTGCTCCAGCCGGCTTCAATTGTGCCATGAATTTTATTGCCAGCATATCCTTCTACATAAGGCACGCCATTAGCACTAGTTGTGGTATCTGATAGGCGAGTTAAACCAAGCAAATTGCCAGAAATTGAAATGCGCCCATTATCATCGTCAAGCTCAATAACCTGCTCATATCTAGCGTTTGGTATGGCATCTGCCTGCATATTTTGCTGCACAGAGGTAACATTTCCAAGCACAACAAAATCTTGTATACGAATATCTGAGTAAATATAACTATCTAAATATTGCGCATAAACCTCGTTGATAGGTGTTTTTCTTACAGGGAGATTATAATTTCCTAAAAATGCAGGATCAGTGAAAATAGAGTAAGATATGCCAGCAGTCCAATTTTCTGCTGGTCTCATTTCTGCACTAGCCTGCACTGCACCACGCCAGTCTTTATCTCCAACAGTGCCAGCAAAGACAGCTTTATTTAACTGATATATCCCAGTTGCTGTTATGCTTATCTGCCCCCAATCACTAAACCTGTGAACCATTGTGGTGTTGAATAATGGCCCTTGATTGGTGGTAATCGTAGGAACGATAATAAAATCAGTATCCTTGCCTGCCGCATAAAAATAAGGAAATTCAAGCTTTAAGCCAATTTCTTCACTATAAAAATAAGACGGCATGCGAATGCCATTAGCACGCGGATTTGATGGATCTGGTAAACGCAACCAAGGAAACCAAGCAACAGGAACACCCAAAACCTCTAAAATTGGTTGGTCAAGATCAATATGCTCATTTTCTTTATCATATAAAATGCTGTTAGTGCGAACGCGCCAACCAATCTTGCGACCTTTTTCATCAACACAAGTGCCGCAAGGCGCATAAGTGCCTTTTTCAAGTAAAGTAGTTTTATCTTGATCGTGATCCGTTCTAACAGAGGTGATTTTAGCCCCATCAGGTGTTATCATCACCATTGATTGCAAAATAGCTAACTTGAAATTATCAGTTAATTCAACCTCATCGGCGCTATATTCTGTCCCATCAGGATCACGAATAACCACATTCCCAATCAAGCGCATATCTTTTGTGTTTTGGTTGAAAATTAATTTATCAGCAGTTGCGAAATACCCAAGGTAAGAAATATCAACCTGACCTCTAGCAATGACAATACCGTTTGAATCTTGGCTTAAATAATCTGATGTTAGTGAAACCTGCCCAGTGCCGATTCTTGGCAAACGGTCAAAAAAGCCTTCGGGCATTAGGGTAGAAAAAGCTGGAGCTGGGTTCAGGCTTAAGGCAAGCATCATCGCGCCTATAATTTTGCGGCGAGATTTATGTCTCGTAACTAATTTATGGTGCTGACGTTTCACGCTAGCCCATCCTCTATAAACAACAAAATCGTCACTCCAATAACGATTGCTACTACTGCCGGCCCCCATGCTGCAAAAATGGGATCAATCACTCCACTTGAGCCTGCCCTGTCTGCCATCTCCGTTATTACAAATACAACAAAACCTAAGATTACACCAGTCACTATTACACCAGTATATGAATTAGTTCTCTTATATTTAGAAGTAAATGCAAACGCAATTAACAAAACACCAACAAGTAGGGCAGGGAGCGCTAGAAGTTTAGCGAATCTAGTTGCAGCCGCAGCTTGTGCAACAGGATCAGCAATTCCAGCGCTTAAGATGTTTTTTAATTCAAAAAAGGTGAAATCCTCGCTTGAGGCCAGCCTTAATTCAAGTTCTTCCCTAGTGCTTTTTGTAGCAACAGTATAAGATTTAATATTTTTTGCTGGCTGGCTAGGGGCGCTTAAAATAACGTCACTTAATTCCCACTCCCCCTCAACAAGAGCAGCCCTTTTTGCCTCAATTAAAGAATATTTTTCACCCTTAGGGAAAAAGAAACTTACATTTGTAAGCTCATAAACTTTTGTGCCAGCTTTTCTTCCCTCAACCACATATTCAATGCCATTGGAATATTGCTTTAACCAAACCTGATTCTTACCGCCAACAGATTGTGTAGTAATCTGAAGTGATGGCATGATTGAGCGGTTTACCTCGGTTATTTTTGCATCTAAAAACATGCTTATGCTTATAGAAATCAGCGCTAATGTTATTATAGGGAATCGCAAAATACGCCACACAGAAATGCCACTGGCTTTGATGATTATTAACTCGCGATGAGATTGCAAATCAAGCAAAGCGATGATTGTGCCGATTAACACGGTTACGGGTAGGGATTTTATTGTCCAGCGTGCCGCATTGGCAATAATTGCTAAAATTGCAACCGCTTGCCCCTGTGTATCTGAAAGGACTTTAAAGCGCCAAGTGTCAAGTGATTCTGTTAGGCAGATAAGTCCAAAAAATACAAATACCACTAAAAAAATACGTGACAATATTCGCTTTGTTACTAGCCTATCGAGATAGCTCATGCTTTTGCCCTCTTAAAACCAGACAATTTATAACCAAACTGCTTATAAGAAAAAATCAGCAAGGCAGTAGTGATTAAAATTAGTGAACTGGAATAAAGACCTGTTGGAAGAGCTTTAGAAATACTGACCCCGATTACTTGCTCCCCAAGACCAATAAAAAGCACGATTATTTCGATTGGAAAAGATCTTTTTCCTCTTTTTGCATGTGGATAAATTGTTATAGAGGCAACAAAAATGCAAAGTGCTAACACTCGAAGAGTTTCCATAAAACGTTCATTTAATTCTCTCCATACATTCGCAGAAATTTTACCCTGCTCCATACCATCAAGAATCAACGCAAGAGAATCTGTTTCATGGACAATATTTTTTGCACCAGTTTCACCTGTAAGTTTATCAAGACTTAAGTCATATCTATTAAAAGATATTTCATTAAACTGGCCGCCCTCACGTCTAAATTGCATAGCACCATCTATCAAACTGATATTATATCCCTTATCATCAAAAATAATATTTGCTCGTTTTGAAATATAAGTCCTTTGGGTTTTTTCATCTCGTTTATCATTGGCAAAAAAATCAGTAATTGTGCCATCGTCAAGTCTTCCACCAATCACAATGATTAAGCCAGGAACTACTTCAGAAAATCTATTTGGGTTAAGCGCACGACCAACAAGATCGGCAGCAATTTCTTCATTCCATTTATTATAGGCTTTGTTAGACCAAGGCTCAACCCAATTTGCGATAAGTGAGGTGACAATCATTCCAGCAAAAATAAAACTTGCGATTGCCACAAAAAGCGCAGAAGTTCTCCTAGTTGAGTGGATTGTGTGAAGCTCTTTAGAATCTTGTAAAGAGCGCATAACTCGAGCCAAGCCAATACCCATACATATATAAATAATAGCCATGCCAAGCCTTGGTGTTGTAAGGGTGGCCTGTCCTAAAAGTGTAAAAATATCCTGCCCCTTGGCAGTAATTATATCAAATAACCGAAGTGTTTGAGTGATCCACACCAATAGCGCTGCCACAAGAAAAATTGACAGTGATTGAAAGATGAACTTCGTTGTTAAATATCTAGCTAATTTAGTCATGCAATAGATGTGCCGCTTTTAATAAGTTAGGTCAATGAATAACAAAAAACTTTAAAATATTTAATATTATCATTGACCTGAATATTAAACTAGATATGGGTTTAATAAAGGCATTTTAAAATTTTGGATTATTCATGAAAAACAAGCTTATCATTAAAACCACAGGTCTATTGAGTGATTATTCAAAACTCACAGATAATATCCTTATTTGCGTCAAAAAAACAGGCAAAAACCAGCTAAAACTTACTCCCCTAGCAGCAAGTCTGTTTGATATTATAGGGCTTGACTTTAACAAGATTTGTAAAGAGGCAAAATTTACCGCTGAGAAGGGGCAGGTGATAGATTTGCTTTCTCTTGCCAATATTAAATCGAAGCGTATTATTATTATGGGCGCTGGAGAAATTAAAAAAGAAAATTCA
>JALSJY010000193.1 GCA_026989045.1 Hyphomicrobiales bacterium
CATTTTCTAATTCTTTTATCAGCGCCGCATCATTAAGAGTTGCAGGCAGAATTTTAAGCATTTCATTTCTGGCACAGAGCGGGCGTTTAATGGCAGCAGAGGCGGCGAGTGGTGAGGTAATTCCGGAAATGATTTCAATATTGGTATTTTTATCCATACGCTCAATAAGATACATTGCGCTAGCGTAAAATAGCGGATCACCCTCACAAATATAAGCAATATCTTGCCCTATATTTAATTTAGCTTGAATATGTTTTGCCAAATTATCATAGGCTGTTTGCGCTGGCTTTCGCTGTGTTTGCATCGGAATATCAATCGGTAAATATTTTACCTTTGGGTGCAGAAAACCTTGCGCAATTTCAAGCGCTCTTGAGCTTTGATTTGTCTTTTGTCCATAAGCAACCACTTTTATTTCACCAAGCACACGAGCCGCTTTTAGGGTCAATAATTCAGGATCACCAGTGCCAACCCCAACAAGATAAAGCGTGCCACTCATTATGCCTCACCCTTGATAAGCAAATATTGCGTCACAGGTCTTTTTGGCTCAAACAAACGATAGCGCCCAGCAGATTTCACATGAGAAATTTCAATACGCACCAGTTCTCCGCCCAATTTTTCATGGCGCTCAAAAAGCGCCTGCTCGCCCTCAAGCGTAACTGCATTAGCAACCAGTCGCCCACCAATTTTTAGCGCCTTATAGCAGCTTTGAAATAGCTCATCATTTGCCACATCGCCGCCAATAAAAATTGCATCTGGTGCTGGTTTATTTTTGAGATTATCTAACGCATCACCTGCAATAATCTCTAGAGATGGCACACCAAGCGCCAAAGCATTTTTTTCAATATTGCTTAAGCGGGTTTTATCTTTTTCAAAACATATAGATTTAGCACCACGAGCCAAGCGCATAAATTCAATGCCAATCGATCCGCTCCCAGCGCCAATATCCCACAAAAGCGCATTAGGATAAGGCGCTAATTTTGCTAAAGTGCTAGCTCGCACCTCTCGCTTTGTTAACTGCCCATCATGAATAAAGCTCTCATCTGGCAGCCCTGCAACTAAGGGTAGAAGGGGAGCGTTTTTATCAGCCACACAGTCAATGGCTAGCAGATAAAAATCAGCAATTTTTTGTTGGCTAGCTTGATTTGCCTCAAAAGAAATTATGCGCTCACTCTCAGCCCCAAGGTTTTCTAGAACGCTTAAATTACTATTTTGATAGCCTCGTTCCTCTAGCAAATTAGCAACTTCTATTAGAGTTTTTGTATTACTGGTCAGCGCTAAAATTCTATTTTTTGGCGCTAAATATTTGTGCAAATTTTCAACCTTGCGACCATGCAATGAAATGCAATCTATATTTTGTAAAGCCCAGTGCATTTTTGCGCTAGCTAGTTGAAATGATGATAGAGCTGGATAGGAAATATATTCATTGGGTGATAGAAAGGAGCTAAGGCTTGAGCTAATGCCAAACCAATTTGCATCACCAGTTGCAACGATAATTGTAGGCTTGCCCCTTAGCGCCAAAATCTGCTGTTGCATTTTAGCAAAAGGCTTTTGCCACTCGATAAGTTTTTGCCCTTTTATTTCGGGCAATTTTTCTAGCAATCTTTTTGAGCCCAAGAGATATTCTGCACTAGCTAATTGCGCCCTAATTTTAGGAGAAAGTTCATCAATCCCCCCCTCACTAAGCCCAATAATTTTTAACCAGATTTTACTCATGTTTTAAGCCCGGCAATAATTGCATTTGTTGCAGCAGCTGCAAAAGCCGAGCCACCACGTCTTCCCCTTAGCGTGATAAATGGCACATCTAACTTACTATCAATAAGCGCTTGCTTGCTTTCAACCGCCCCAACAAAACCAACTGGAAAGCCTAAAATTAAAGCGGGTTTT
>JALSJY010000194.1 GCA_026989045.1 Hyphomicrobiales bacterium
ATCTGTGCGAAATAATGCTAGTGATGATGTGGTGATTGACTGGGTTAGGCGCACACGGGTTAATGGTAATAGTTGGGCTTTGGCGGAAGTGCCGTTGGTGCTATTGCCACAGAAATATGAAGTGCAAATTTATGATGCTGGGGTGCTTGTTAGGACGATTGAGACATCTTCACCTGAAGTGACTTATTCTGCTGGTGAGCAGATTTTAGATTTTGGCTCAGCGCCAAATAGTTTTGATTTTAGCGTTAGTCAGCTCAGCCCAATTTATGGTGCTGGGCACGTTGCTGTGGCGCAATTTTCTAGCTGAATTTTAGGCTGATAATTTTCTTATTTTTTGGAGAGATGAAATGGTTGCAAAAAACCTTGGCTTTGCTTTGCGTGAAGTTCTCAAACATGAGGGTGGCTATGTCGATCACCCGCGTGACCCCGGTGGTGCTACGAATATGGGGATTACCCGTAAGACTTTGGCAAATTGGCGTGGAGTTAAGCCTTGGAGTGAATTGCCTAAAAGTGAAGTTAGAGGGCTTAAGCTGAGAGAAGTCAGGGCTATTTATAAAACGCAATATTGGGACAAAGTGGCGGGGAATAAATTGCCCTTAGGGCTTGATTTGGCGATGTTTGATTTTGCTGTGAACTCTGGGCCAGCACGGGCGGTTAAGACTTTGCAGGCGCTACTAAATGTGCGGCGTGATGGAATTATTGGGGTGATTACTCTTGGGGCATTAAAGCGTGAAATTGGGCGAGTTGGGGCAAAGAAAATTATTCAGGGTTTATGTAAAGCAAGGCTGTCATTTTTGCGGCGGTTAAAGATTTTTTCAACCTTTGGCAGGGGTTGGAAGAGGCGTGTAGCAACGGTTGAGCGTGTTGCTCTTAAATTAGCAAAAAACTCTGCGATATTTTTACCAACTTCAAATTCAAAACCAAAAGAAGGAAATAAAAAAATGGATATTTTATCTGGTTATAAGACATATATTATGGGCGCATTTATGGTTGTGGCGGCTGTTGGGCAATTGGCGGGTTTGGACTTGCCCGGATTTGATGGGCAAAGCGCTACGCAATTATTATTGGAGGCATTTGCGATTATCTTTTTGCGTAAGGGGATAAAGAGTGGGGTTTAGGTGGTGTTTAGATAAGGTTGTTATTAGTTGAATTGTAATTATTTTATGTAAAGTTGGTATGTGTTTTAACTGTTAAAGCTAAATGGCATCTTATTTATTGACAATTAATTCATATATACATAGAAATGACCGTATTATAATACAGGATTAAACAAAGGAGGCTGACATGGCGACTAGTTTTGCAGATAAAAAAAATCAGTATGCTTCGTTTTCTGTTAGTGCTGATGGCTTCAAGAAACTGTCTGAATCTATAGCAAGCCCTAAAAAACCTACTGAGAAGCTTGTAGCTCTTATGAAGGGTCATAATTCTTCTTTGAAGAAATAGAACTGGTGAATAATACGCAAGTTGTTATTTCTCCTATCACAAGATTACATAAGAGAAGTAGTTTTGTCTGCGAAGAGCAAAGAATTACGAATTATTTTATAAATAATGCTCGTAAAGAACATGATCTATATAAAGTCAGGGTATTTGTAGCTTGTGAACCAGATTCGTTGGTGGCTATAGGGTTCTACTCTTTAGTGATTACTTCAGTAGCGCTAAAGGAATCGCCTGAGGAAGCGCAAGAAAAGTTTGAGCGTGTTGATGCCATGCCAGCTATATATTTAGCAGGTGTTGCTAGGCATTTGGATCAAAAAGGAAAAGGTGTAGGAAAGGCATTATTGGAAGATGCTTTTAAGCGTGCTTTATTGATTTCTGAACATGCTGGAGCTTATGCACTTGTGCTAGATGCAAAGAATGAAAAGCTTGCAAATATTTATGAGGGATATGGATTTGAGCGTTTCACTGATGAGAGTTTAAAAATGTTTATTGCCCTTAAAGTGTTGCGTGATGCAGCTATTTAATCTTTGTAATAATTAGAGTATTCATTTTCAGTTCATAATCTTTCCCCTATAGTGCCTTCATGGAAAATTATTTTAAAATGGCGTTGCGGGTTGGCGTTTTGATGTTTGTGTTTGGTGCTGGTTCTGCTGGCGCTCAGATTTTTGATGTTAATATAGAAAATGTGAATTTAGAAATTGCGCAGCAAAATTGTTTGACGGACGGGCAGATTCAACAAGCTGTTGTTAGTTCGCAAATTTTACCTCTCAATATTGTTTTAACTAATGCTGGCATTGCTAAGGGGAGTAAGGTTTTGCCGCCTATTGCTGTTTGTGATATCAATGGTGTGTTATTTTATCAATTTTCAATTCTTGATAAAAATGGTAAAGCTACAAAACTTGTCTTGCCAGCTAGCCTTCCTGCATCTTAAGATGGTTTTGGTTTAGTGATGATTTTGGTGGATTATACGAATTTATTTGCTTTAAATATTTGCAATTTATTTGCTTAACCCCCACCCTCAATCCCTCCCCGCAAGGGGGAGGGAAGTAGTTGTTGCTGTTAGACCTTTCCGTATAGGTGAGGGAAATTGCTATTGCTGTTAGTGTAATGGGGAGTAGGGTTGGAAAGAGTAAAGAGGGCGATATGCGAATTTTAGTGGTTGAAGACGATAAAAATCTCAATAGACAGCTTAAAGATGCGTTGCTTGAAGAGGGTTATGCGGTTGATGTGGCCTTTGATGGTGAGGAGGGGCATTTTCTTGGTGAAACTGAGCCTTATGATGCGGTGATTTTGGATATTGGCTTGCCGATTATGGACGGCATCAGCGTGCTTGAGGCATGGCGGCGTGATGGTCATAAAATGCCAGTATTGTTGCTTACTGCGCGTGATCGTTGGAGCGATAAGGTGCAGGGCATTGATGCAGGAGCAGATGATTATGTTGCAAAGCCTTTTCATATGGAGGAAATTTTGGCGCGGTTAAGGGCGTTGGTTCGCCGTGCTGCTGGGCATGCTAGCAATGAAATTATTTGTCGTGAAGTGCGTCTTGATGTGCGTGGCGGTAGAGTTAGCGTTGATGGAAAAGCAATTAAACTCACCTCGCATGAGTTGCGGCTTTTGTCATATTTAATGCATCATGTTGATAAGGTAATTTCTCGCACTGAATTGATTGAGCATTTATACGATCAAGATTTTGATCGTGATAGTAATACGATTGAAGTTTTTGTTGGGCGGTTGCGTAAGAAACTTCCTAATGATTTTATTAGCACCGTTCGCGGACTTGGCTATCAGATTGTAAAAGACTGATGCGGAAAGGCTCGATAGCTTTAAATCTTTTTGGTTTTTCGCTGCTCTGGCTAGTGGTGGCGCTGGCGTTGACCGCTTTTTTGCTTTCCAATCTTTATTCTCGCTCACTTGATGCTTCACTGCAAGAGACTTTGGAATTTCACTTGGAAACTCTGGTTGGTGCAACTTTGGTGGCCAATGGTGAGCTAATCCCTTCAAATTCTATTGCTGATCCGCGGTTTTCTCGCCCCGCTTCTGGTTGGTATTGGGAAATATCTGATGCAAGCGGTAAGGCTATTAAATTTTCTCCTTCTTTGGTTGGCTCTATTCTGCCCGCATTAAGCAAAAATTTTGATGAACAAAATATGCGCTCTGAAATTATTGAGGATAGTTTTAGCACTAAAATAAGAGTGATTGAACGGCAGATTAGTTTTGACGATTTTACGTTTTTTGTAAGAGTAAGCGGCAATCTTGATGAGATAAATTTGCAGGTTAAAAGCTTTCGTGGTCAGGCTTTAATTGTGCTTGGGGCTGTTGGAATTATGCTTGCTATAATGAGTGGCTTTGTTGGCCGCTTTGCGCTCAGACCAATTGGCCGTATCAGTGAAGAAATTGAAGCAATACGCGAGGGGCAGGCTACAAAGATTGAGGGTGATTATCCCAAAGAAATCGCCCCGCTTGCTGAAGAAGTGAATGAGCTTTTACAGTCAAATATTCAAATTGTTGAGCGAGCAAAAAGTCAGGTTGGTAATTTGGCGCATGGGCTGAAAACTCCTCTTTCTGTTTTACGAAATGAAACCGCTACTGATAAAACAAAATTGGGGGCGGTTGTTCGGCTTGAAACTGAAAAAATGAATGAACAGGTTGCGACTTATTTAAAGCGTGCTCAAATGTCTGCAAGAAGCAGCGTGATCGGGCAGAAAACTGATGTAATGGAGGTTTTACAAAAGCTTATAAGTGTCATGAAAACACTTCACCCCAAGAATAATATTAACTTTGTGATTAGTGATAATGATGAATTTTGGTTCAAGGGCGAGAAGAATGACTTTGAAGAGATGGTAGGGAATTTGCTGGATAATGCTTGTAAATGGGCAAAATCTGAAGTGAAAATTAGTTTGTCTGTTGCTGTTCAGGAAGCTGGTGGTGCAGTGCTTAAGATTGTTATTGAAGATGATGGAGCTGGCCTTAGTGCAGAACAGATGGAATTGGTTTTGCGCCGTGGTGTGCGACTTGATGAGAAAATAGCTGGCTCTGGACTTGGTTTGGATATTGTAAAAGAGTTGGTTGATATTTATGGTGGCTCTTTAGGGTTGTTGCAATCTGATATGGGCGGGCTTAAGGTCGAGTTGAATTTACCGTCGGTAAAATTAAAGTTGAGTGAATAGGGTATATTAAATGATTAAAGTGACCCTAAATTTGCCGTATTATAAATGCACTAGGCTTTTAATGGTAATGCTTGTGGTTTGGGATAGGAATTTACATTGAGGAAAATTATTATTGTATCAATATTGCTTGCCTCTTTATCTTTGTCAGGTTGTGCAAGGCTAGAAATGGCGGGTAGTACTCAGGCTCGTTTACCAGAGCAGGCTCCTAATGTAACAACTGCTCAAGCGATATCTTTAATCGATATTTCTGCCTTTCTTGGCAATGATGTTGCAAAACTTTTAAGCGCAAAAGAGCGAGATGAGGCTGTTAGTGCGCAATTTTATGCGCTTCAATTTGGTCGCCCTAGTGTTTTTAGAAATTGGCAGGGTGAAACAGGAGCATTTGGAAAAGTTTCTGTTGGTCCTTATGTTAGGGTGAATAGTTTGGATTGTCGTGAGTTTGAGCATAAAGTGACAATTAGTGATGAGGTTTATGTCAGACAGGGGATGGCTTGTCGTGAGCAGAACGGTGGTTGGGATGTTGTTGAGACTTAATTATTTAAAATTTGTATGAAATTTAAAAATAAAGTAATTTCAGTGCTTTGTTTACACTCTGTCTATAGAATATAAGAAAATATTTGAGTTTGAACAAGAATAGTAAGAATATGCCCCAAACAGAGCAGAAATTTAAGCAATCATTTCGCAATATTTCCCCCCTTGCAAATGTTTTGGGTAAAAAAACTCGTGCTACAGATTATGGTGAAATGGCCTTTTTGCTAGGATTTGAAGCAATTATAGTGGGTGACTTTGCACCTATTGAATTTAACGGCTCTATAAAATTATCGCATATGCGCCTTGTTTGGACTTGGCTAATTCGAGATGTTATGCCTGAGATCAAAGAAATATTAAATGGAGTTGCAGATGTAGCTGGGGCGCAAGTAGCGTTGCAACCGCATTTTAGTGAGATTTTTTCAAAGGCAAGTGATGCAATTTTTACGGCCTCAGCTAAACCAGATACTCAACGCCGATTGATTGCTCAGATTGGCGGAGAGGAAGTTAAGACGCGTATTCCAATTATTATAAGCGCTTTAAAATATCATTCACTTCTTGCTAAGGCTGTCAATTTTGGAAGGTCAGCAAACACTTTGTCTGATGAAGCAGAGCTAGAGAGCGCTCTTTTGTCTTTACCCCTAAAACAGCCTAAAATATCATCTTTACTTTTTCATGCAATCATTAGTCAAACTATCGAGCCATCGCGTTTAGTGATAGCGGCATCTAATAATATTGGTGGTGCATCAGAGGTGGCATTTAAGGGGGCAGGTTTTGAGCCTTTAATTGAAGCAATTTTTGCTCATGCACAAAATCAGGTATCAATTATTGAAGATCAATATGGGCTTTTTGGCGATGTTGATTTGATCTGTAATTCGATAACCCGTTATCATTATTTAATACGGGCAGCAACGGGATATGTTGAAATTGAACGCAATTCGGAATGGGGTAAAATTGCGGCTCAATTAACTAAATGTATGGCACAAAGGATAGAGCCAAGATTAAATGAAGTTAGCTTTAATGTTACCTCCTCAATGCGCAAACCGCGCTCTGGGCCAGATGTAGTAGATGCCGATTTATTATTAAGCGCTCTAAATGGAATTTATTTGCTTGTTGCAGTAAGAGAGGCGCGTGAGAGTTTGGCTCTTAATGCAATGTTTGAGAAAATTTGGAATGAAACTGGACAAAATCTTGAAATCCTTATTGACCGCAATATGGAGCTATTAAAGCTAGACCCAACAGATAATGTGATTTCTCAGCGACTTGATGGGGGAATAAAAATGGCTGGTTTGCGGTTTGGAAAAGAATATGGCGAAGTGTTATTTCGTGCAAAACAGGCTATTGAACGGCGGCAAAAACAAGCAATTTAGATTTTACTTTGTTATATACTCCGCTTTAGTTTTGGCTAATTTATGCCCCTGATGAGAGAATATTGAAATTTGATGCTCTGGTTGGTCTATTGATGCTGATAGTAGGGCAATGTTTCTATCTTTTAAATTATTAACTATCACTCCGATTGCTTGCATTGGATCAGTATTATCTGAACTAGTGTAAATAAGATTGCCAGTTTCAAATTGAGTTTTTTCTGAATTTGAAACTTCCCATAATTTTGCTTTTTCTCCAAACCTACCTTCAAGATAATTTGGTATATCAATTATATTTTTTCGTTTTTTTGGGGTAGGTTTTTTGTTTACTTGATTTTCAATTGCCTGTTTTGTTTGGCACAAATTTTCTGCAATGATTACTCTTTGTTGTGCGATTTCAGAGAAATCAGAGGCTGGTAATTTTTTTAAAATATAAGCTGCACTTAGATCAGCAAGCGAGAGTGTTTTTTCACTCAAAATCTCACCAAAGCCTATTTTTTTATGTGAGTTGGTTAGTTTTTTTAGAAATTTATTTGTAGCAGTATTATTTTGGTAGGCAATGCTGCTTTGGCAAGTAAGAGAGCTAGCACGATCATAATAATGCGGTGCAAGAGTAGCATCATCAATAATATTGATTGAAATATTGTCACCTAATGTTTCAAATATTGGATCAATACGTTTATCTATAATTTCTGTGGTTTTGCGTCTAAAAAGAGAGTTAAATGCATTTATGCCGCTTTGGCAAACGGCCTGAGTGCTGCTCCAGTTTGCGCATGATCCAGCTAAAGCAATATTGCTAAGACTTCCTGTTGCATTTAGACCATAGCTACCTTCAGTTGGCTTAACCTTCCCGCCCGCTATATGCCAAAGAAAAAGTCTTGGTATCCAACCTCCAGCAATGATTATATTTTTTGCTTTTATCGGTGAGAATCTAGCTGTCTCATTTCCATGCGTTAAACAGCTATGTAAATTCAGCAATTTTGTGCTTGAATCAATGGTGATTTTTTCTGGTTTTAGTCCAGTTTCAGTTTTTATGCCATAGGCCTTAGCAAATTGGGAAAATCGCGAATTCGGCTCAAGACGCGTGTCAATTATTTTATTAATTGTTGCACCAGCATCTAAGGCAAGAGTAGCAAATCTATAGGCTATATTATTGCTGGTGGTTATGGCGCTAGCTTTAGAAGTTAAGTCTGCTGGCCACACTCCATAAGCATAAGCCAAGTGAAAAGCGCTACACATGCCAATTGTGCCAGCCATTCTATTACCAGGAAAAATTGGCAAGCGGTCATCACA
Source organism: Hyphomicrobiales bacterium (assembly GCA_026989045.1). Taxonomy (GTDB): domain Bacteria; phylum Pseudomonadota; class Alphaproteobacteria; order Rhizobiales; family Devosiaceae; genus S141-66. The sequence goes on from JALSJY010000194.1 coordinate 7,790, forward strand.
GCCGCTAGCAAGTATGATTTTTTTGGCCTTTATGAGATAAATTTTGCTTGTTGCTCGCCCATCTATAAGCTCTACGCTATGCACACGTACGATGTTTTTTTTAATATCTATTGCCTTGCTAGAAGTCATTAGACGGATATTCTTTGCTTTATCTATATTGTGCTTAAATCGCTGAATTATGTCTTTTGGGTTTTCTTCATCAGCGCTATGGCCAAATAAAATTGCATCGCCGCCACAATAGGGGCGTTGTTCTAGTAAGATTACGTTTTTCTTTGAATTTGCTACATGAGATGCAGCGCTCATTCCTGCTATTCCTGCACCAATTATTATTAGGTCAGCATTTAGGCTCTCATCTGCTTCTTGCTCTAACCAAGGCTGTGAAACAGGAAGTGTTTCATTAAAATTTATTCCTAGTGAATTCATGTTTTTCTTTTGGATATTATTTATAAATTCAGATAAAAGGGACAATGTTTTGGAGCCAATGCTAATATATTGAGCATTGTCAATTGCTGGAGTTCTCTCAATTGGCAAAATATCTTTTGGTTGAAGATTTTCAGCCCTATAGTTTTTATCAATTTGAATTATTGGCAAAGATAATGTTTCATCAAGTGCTAATTCATGCCCCTTATGAGTGCCAGCACTAATGATATTGTTAGCGATTGCGCCTGATAAAATACTATCTCCCTCAAATGCCTTTATTTCAATGCCGTTTAATTTGAATTTTATTGGTTTTAGGCGATTTATCAATATGCCAGAGAAAATACTCTTTTCATCGTCCTTAAGTCTTTTAAATGTTGTCCTCATTTGTCTGACCTGTTTTTAGAATTATTATTTTGCAAGCTAGCGCAATATTGGCTTATATTTTGCCTTTTATGTTTTGTGCTATTAGGTGCAAGAGCGCTAAAATATTGTTGCTCAAACTTATTGGCCGTTTTGCATAACATTCTTGCAATCGCGGGGGTTTGGAATAGACCCGTTATTCCAAAATTGCTGATTGAAATATATCTTGATCGAGCAATTTTGCCAAATATTGCGGCTCCATCAGGGTTTGATAGTTTTATAAAATTTGTTTTTCCTGCTAGACGAGTTTTTTGTTTGTCATTTAACATTAAACATATCTGGTTTTGTAATGTTTGTTTGTTGGTGGGGGCTAAACAATCAAGTGCGCCATTATCCCGCTGATGAATTATTAAGCCATTATCTAGATTAAATATATTTGGGCTTTGCATTTTCTTTATTGGCTCGGTTAAAAAGCCTAACATTGATGTTTTAATGAAAATATTAGAAATATCTGCTTCTGATAAATGGTTTTGCAAGGCCTCATCATCAACCAAAATCATTTGTTTGGCTGAAAAATTTGTTTCTTTGCTAATAATATCAATAGTATCTTTTTTATTTTTTATTTTGATTTCTGCTGGGTTAATAAGCTTTACACCACAATTTTTAAGCCGTTGATTAAGGCTAGCAAAAAATGGACGGCGTAATAATCTAGCTGCATCACGAAATTTATAGCTAGATAAAAATCTTTCAGAAATGGCTTGTGGCTCAGCACTAAAGCCAAATCCTGTGGCCATATTGCGTATATGAGAAAGAGCCTCTTGTCCTCTTAGTTCTGTTGCAACAAATATTGGGTCTATTTTTTCAATAGTTTTGATATTTATATTTTTGGCGCTGGTTTTATTTAAAAACTCTATGGTGCTAGATATATTATCTTTTAAAACCTGCCAAGTTTGTGGTCGTGTAATTGGAGAGATTGAAATATCAAACCCACGCTGAATGCGAAGAGTGTGAGGAAATTGAGCAATTAGAATAACCGATTTAGCATGAGTTTTTGCTAATATACAGGCTAATAGGGCTGCTTTTGGAGTTGAGCCAATAATAGCAAAGTCAATATTCATATATAATTCCCATTATAAATATCTGTTCACAATCAATTGTGTGGTTTTATTTTTTTTATCATACACATTGTAATAGATTTGCACTATATATGTGTTTGTGAATGAATAAAATAGAGTAGCTTTATTATTATGATTTTTTGGATATTAGTTATTGCCATCACTTTAATGGTTATTGCGTCGCTTTTTATATACTCTAAAGATAAAACAGACATTTCTCAGAGTAGAAATGAAGAGGAAATAACACCCTCCTTAAAAGATGAGCAGACAAATGCTCATTTTAAAAAACAGCTTTTGGAAATTGAAACTGACCTTGCTAAGGGATTTACTTCTCCTGAGGAAGCACAAGCAGCAAAAGGTGAGTTAGCTCGTGAAATGTTGCGTTTAAAATATGAAGAAAGCCAAAAACGCCAAGCAAAGCTTACATTATCAACCCCTGTAATTGTTATTAGTTTAATCTTAATTGGCTTAACTAGTTTTGGCACGTATTTTTACATAGGAAAGCCAGAATTACCTGCTCAGCCGCTTGCTCTTAGAGAAATGCCAGTTAATTCAAATATTGATATTGAGGAGGCAGTGGCTAAAGTTGAGGCGCAATTAGCTAAAGATCCAGATGACGGACGTGCTTGGTCTGTGCTTGGTCCAGTTTATATGCAGCAATCTCGTTTTGATGAAGCTGTAAAGGCTTTCCGAAATGTTTTAAGATTGTTGCCGCCAAGTGCTGATGCGAAAACTGATTTAGCTGAGGCTTTAATGATGGCAAATGATGGTGTGGCAGATGGCGAGCCAATAGAATTGTTAAAATCTGCTATAAAGCTTGATGAAAATCATATTCGTTCGCGGTTTTATCTGGCCAGTGAGTTAACACGGGGCGGCTCTTATCGAGAAGCAGTTAAGCAATGGCAGGATTTATTAGCATTGAGTAATGGTGAAGAGGATTGGGTTGCGATGGCAAAAGATGGGCTTGAATTTGCAACTGCTGGTCTTAATGGTGTTGAAGCGCCTGAACCTGCCATTGATGAGGATCAATCAAAGCTTATTTTAGACATGGTATCAGCGCTTTCAACAAGGTTGGCCGATGAGGGTGGAAGTGTTGAAGAGTGGACACGTTTAGTGCGCTCGCTTTTAGTGTTGGGTGAAAATGAAAAAGCGCAAGATGCTTTTACTAGTGCAAAAAAAGCTTATCCTAATGAGAGCGAACGAAATGAAATGAATAAATTAGCTAGTGAAGCTGGGTTGGAGTAAAAATGACACGTAAACAAAAACGATTAAGCATTATCGCAGGGTTGGGCTTAGTTATAGCTATTGCTGCAACTATTATTTTTAGTGCTCTTAGTTCTAAAATTACCTTTTTCTATTCGCCTTCTGAATTGCTAGAAGACCCTGTATCTATTGGGCAGGATTTTCGCCTTGGTGGCTTGGTTAAAGAGGGGACTTGGGTAAAAGAGGGTAAGGTAAATATTTTTTATATTACTGATAATGCTGAAGATGTGAAAGTTACCTATACGCAAATATTGCCAGATTTGTTTCGTGAGGGGCAGGGGGTTATTGCTGAAGGTTCACTAAATTCAAGCGGCGTATTTGAGGCAACCAATGTGTTGGCAAAACATGATGAGAATTATCTCCCAAAAGAAATAGTAGACACGCTAAAGGAGCGTGGAGAATGGCAACATAACGAACAAGGAGATGATCAATAATGTTGATTGAACTTGGTCATTATGCTCTTGTTTTAGCTTTTGTATTAGCAGTTTCTCAGGCTATTATTGGCCTGATTTATTGGCGTGATGAAGGGCGAGCTGCAAGTTTTGTTCGTCAATCTGCTATTTGGCAATTCGTGCTTGTATCTATTTCTTTTATAATCCTTGTTTATGCTTTTGTGGTTTCAGATTTTTCACTTAGTCTGGCCTATCAAAATTCATATTCCCTACAACCATTGCTTTATAAAATTACCTCTGTTTGGGGTAATCATGAAGGCTCTATTTTGCTTTGGGTGTTGATATTAGTATTATTTAGCGCCGCGGTAGCTGTGTTTGGGCGTGATTTACCAATACAATTGCGCACATTAGTCCTCTCGATCCAAGGAATAATGGCAGCGGCATTTGCAGGTTTTTCAATTTTCACTTCAAACCCTTTTACAAGGTTAGACCCTGCGCCATTTGAGGGAACAGACCTTAATCCTATCTTGCAAGACATTGGATTAGCTATTCACCCACCACTTTTATATCTTGGTTATGTTGGTTTTTCAGTTTGTTTTTCTTTTGCTATAGCAGCCCTTATATCAGGAAAAATTGATGCCGCATGGGCGCGCTGGGTGCGCCCTTGGACAGTTGTTTCTTGGGTCTTCTTAACGCTTGGTAACGCTATGGGTTCATATTGGGCATATTATGAGCTTGGTTGGGGCGGCTGGTGGTTCTGGGATCCGGTTGAAAATTCTTCCTTCATGCCATGGCTGGTCGGCACAGCATTATTGCACTCTGCAATCGTAATGGAAAAACGTAATGCTCTAAAAATCTGGACAATATTTTTGGCGATTATGACTTTCTCTTTGAGTTTGCTGGGTGCGTTTTTGGTGCGTTCAGGAATTTTGACCTCAGTGCATACATTTGCATCTGATCCAACGCGTGGTATGGTGCTACTGGCTCTTTTAGCAGTTACAATTGGTGCCGCATTTACTATTTTTGCTATTCGCGCACCATCGCTAAGAGCAGGTGGATTATTTGCACCGATTAGCCGTGAAGGCTCGCTCGTGTTGAATAATTTATTTTTAGCAACTGCTACTGCGGCTATTCTTGTTGGTACATTATACCCACTTATTCTTGATGCATTGACTGGCGCAAGAATTTCGGTTGGTGCACCATTTTTTGATCTAACTTTTGGTATTTTAATGGTGCCATTATTACTGGTGTTGCCATTTGGGCCATTTCTTGGTTGGAAACGAGCTGATATTGTTGCCGTAACTCAGCGCCTTGCTGGTGCCGCTGGATTGGCTTTACTTATGGCTATCATAGTGTTTATGGTAACAGGCAGAAATATTTCGCTTGCTCCAATTGGTGTGTTTTTAGGATTTTGGGTGGCATTTGGCGCTCTTGCTGATCTTGTTTTTAGATCCAAATTTGGCAAAATTTCTCTTAGGGAAAGCATAAAGCGCCTGTTTGGCCTCTCAAAAAGCATTTGGTCAACTGCGCTAGCGCATTTTGGCGTTGGAGTGACCGTGCTTGGCATTGTTATTGTTAGCGCATGGGAGAGTGAAAATATTACTACAATGAGAATTGGGGAGGTAGCTGAGTTGGCTGGTTATTCAGTAGAATTCACTGTAGCCGATCA
>JALSJY010000195.1 GCA_026989045.1 Hyphomicrobiales bacterium
ATGTTTGTTTGACCTTTTGCAAGTGATTTAATAGCATCAGCAAACTCATCTTTTGGCAATAAATGCGCAATGGCATCTAGCGCTGCTAGACTGTCGTGGTTTATCTGCTCTGGTGCAAGGAATATGCTTGGTGTGCCAGCGGCTGGGATTATTGCAAAGCTGAGCACAATGGGAGTGTTTGGCACATCTTGTCCTCGCATGTTAAATAGCCAGCAAATATTTTCGGGCGTGGTAATTACCAAATAATCACAATTAGCAGCGGCAATGATTTGCTGTAGTTTAGCTATTTTTTCACTGGAGGTTTTACCTGATCGCTCAATTGCTAAAAATTCAATTTTTGAGCTTAATGGTTTAGGCCTATCCTGCCAAATTGTATCAATTAAATTTTCAACAGGCTTAAGCTTTAAGTGACCTTTTAATTTTTCCTGCAAGTTTTTAATTTCGCTTGGGCTGTGCAACCATGGGTCAAAGCCAATGGTTGAGTTTTTTTTGAAATTCTCTTTTAGCCACTCTGCAACCTTGTTGGGTGGTGTCTCTATCACCTCAATAATATCTAAATTAGTTTGTTTAGGAGCTTGCAGAGTATAGCGCCCATCTATAAAAAGCGCCGCTTTTTTTAACCCAATAGCCGCCAAACCAGCAGAGCCAGTAAAACCAGAGATATAGGCCAAGCGCTCATCGCATTTTTGCACAGTTTCACCTTTATGCACATCTGAGCGTGGAACTAGAAATGCAGCAAGATTTTTTATCTTTAGTGTTTTTCTTAATTGCTCAACTCTGGGGGCTAGTAAAGCTGGATTTGATTTTTGTGAAAAATCTTGGAAAATAGTTTTTGTCATTTTACTTCTCATTAACTTGGCTATGCATTTGGCGCATTATTTTGTTATGCGTTTCACGCATGGCTTATTTGTGAAAACAAGGCTAACTCAAATTATCTCAATCATCTATGTTTTAATCATCAAGAGGGTCAGAAATATATCTGGCAAAGTTTAGGAGAAAAATTATGAATAGTAAAAATATTTTCTTTAATGTCTTTAATTCGATGGTTGAGGGTCGTCAGAAAAGAATTAGATCTGAAATTGCTCAATATCGCAAAGTTATGGGTATTTCGCAAAAAGACGTTCTTTAATTTAAGGCTTTTTTAAAATTAAAGTTGCCCACTCGCCTTTAATTATGCGTTTTTTAAGCGTAATTCCTTGTTGCCTGTAAGCAGCAATTACCCGAGTTGCTTGGGGCGCAAGAATTCCTGATAGAATTATTGTTGCGCCCTTATTGCTTATTCGCCCAATGCCAGGGGCTAGCTTAATCAGCGGATTTGCTAAAATATTGGCCACAATTAAGTCATAAGGAGCATTTATTGCAATGTCGCGGTGGTTCACACCCTTAGCTTCTATTGCATGCACATATCTGTTGACATTATTTAGGATTGCATTTTCTTTAGTGATTTTTACTGCAATTGGGTCAATATCGCTGGCAATGATTATCTCTTTTGTGCGTTTTGCAATGGCAATTGCTAGCAGGCCAGTTCCTGTGCCTATATCTAAAATAAATCTCGGGGTTTCATGTTTGAGGGTTTTTTCTATTGCCTCTAAACAGCCTGTTGTTGTCTCGTGATGTCCTGTGCCAAAAGCTTGGGCTGCATCAATTTTTAGTCCTGTTACTCCTGATGGTAAATTTGCTTTATCATGGCTGCCATAAACATAAAAACCACCTGCCACAACGGGTTTTAAACCTGCAAGGGACTTTGATACCCAATCAATATTTTTATCAACTTTTACGCTGGAGAAGGTTACATTTCCACCTAATATGTTGTTTGCCAATTGGTTGAAAGCCTCAATGTCTGGCTCTTTGTTGCATGATGCCTCACAAACCCATTCACC
>JALSJY010000196.1 GCA_026989045.1 Hyphomicrobiales bacterium
CAAAAGCACTCAGAAAAACCATGGCGCAGATTATTGAAAAACTGCCAGACTTTCCTGAATGGATAGATGAGCAGAGAATTTCAGAATTTAACTGGCCGAGCTTTTCTAATGCAATGCGTGCAGTGCATGCTCCCACTTCACCAAAAGACACTGAATTAACCTCACCTGCTCGCATGCGTTTAGCCTATGATGAATATCTTGCTGGCCAGCTTACCTTGCAGATTATTCGTTCAACTTTGGTAAAGCAAAAAGGTATTGCAAGACAATTTAGCGGCAAACTGACACAGGCGTTAAAAGCCGCCCTGCCCTTTGATTTAACTGCTGGGCAGAATGATGCAATTGCGCAAATTTTATCTGACCTTAGCAAGCCAGATAAAATGTCACGTCTGTTGCAGGGCGATGTTGGGTCGGGCAAAACAATAGTTGCAATGATGGCAATGGCGGCTGTGGCTGAGGGTGGTGCGCAATCTGCCATTATGGCTCCTACAGAAATTTTAGCAAGCCAGCATTATGCAACGTTAAAACCAATATGTGAGGAGATTAGCTTAAATATTGTGCTATTAAGTGGCAAACAAAAAGCTGCTATTCGCAAGCCTGCTTTGGCTGGAATTGCCGATGGCTCAATTGATATTATCGTTGGCACACATGCGCTTTTTCAGGCTGAGGTTGAATTTTCTAATCTTGGCTTAAGCGTGGTAGATGAACAGCATCGTTTTGGTGTTTATCAGCGGCTTGCCTTATCAAAAAAGGGTGAGAAATCTGACCTATTAGTAATGACAGCGACCCCTATTCCACGCTCGCTGGTGTTAACGCATTTTGGTGATATGGAGGTTAGCATTTTACGTGAAAAACCAGCAGGACGACAAGAAATTGACACTGCTACTTTGCCAATCAGTGAACTTGGCAGGGTGGTTTCTCGATTAAAAAAACGCGTTGATGAGGGTGCGCAAGCTTTTTGGGTTTGTCCATTAGTTGAGCAATCTGATCTAATAGATTTAATTTCTGCACAAGACAGATTTAACGAATTAAAAAAGATATTTGGCGATAAAGTAGCTTTGGTGCATGGTCGCATGAGCGCTAAAGAAAAAAACGATATTATGACTCGCTTTGCGGCGAATGAAATAAAAATTTTGGTTGCAACCACAGTGATTGAAGTTGGGGTTGATGTGCCGAATGCTTCAATTATGATTATTGAACATGCTGAGCGGTTTGGCTTAGCGCAACTACATCAATTACGTGGCAGAGTTGGGCGAGGAAGTGAGCGATCAGCTTGCCTACTGCTTTATAAAGAACCATTAAGCGAAACTGCTAGCGCTAGACTAAAAACTATAAAAAGCACAAATGATGGATTTAAAATAGCAGAAAAAGACCTTGAATTGCGCGGCGAAGGTGATGTGCTTGGCACACGCCAATCTGGCATGCCGGGGTATAATTTAGCAGTGCCAGATGTGCATCGGCATTTACTTGAGATTGCACACAAAGATGCCAAAGGAATTTTTGAGGCTAATCCCAATCTCTCAGGAGAGCAAGGAGATGCAATTCGAAGTCTATTATATTTGTTCCGAAAGGACTTAGCAATTCCTCTGATTAAATCTGGCTAGGGTAATTTTTATTTTTTACTCCTAAAATTCTCAAGGAACATAGCTTTAAGGCAATCCAGGGATATTGTGTAATGATTTGAAGTTTCTGGATTGCCGCGCATCAAAGATGCTCGCAAAGACAACTGAGAGGCTGTGGTTGTTAGTAAAGGCGTTGCTTTTCTTTTTATCCAGCCCATATTTTAGCTAAATAAGATATTGTTACACATCAACATCAGCCGTCTTTGCGAGAAGACGAGAGCCGACGCGGCAATCCAGAGATGCAGTAAAATGACTAAAATGGCTTACTTTTTGACTCTTGGTTTTTTATCTACTTTCTCTTCTTCTGGTTTTTTATCTGCAATAGCTTTCTTTGCCAGTTCAGCAATTTTCTTTTGATAATCTGGTGCAACAAGACCTGCTGAAATAATCAATTTCGCAGCCTCTTCAGTATTCATATCAAGAATAATTATGTCTTTTTTTGGCACAAAAAGAAGAAAACCAGAAGTTGGGTTTGGTGTGGTAGGCAAAAAACAACCCATCATTTCTTCATTATCAATTTTTGCTGCAACCTCACCCTTTGCTTCGGTAGAAATTAACACAATTGCCCAAATCCCTGGGCGAGGATATTGAATAATTCCGACCTGCTTAAATGTCTTACTACTTTGCGTCATAACTGTTTCAAACAATTGTTTCAAACCGCCATAAAGTGTAGAAACCATTGGCAGACGAGCCAAAATGCTTTCACCGAATTGCACGAAAGAGCGCCCAACCAAATTTGCGGTTAAAAAACCCAGTGCCATAATTGCTACAATCGCCACAACAAGGCCAAAACCTGGCACATCAAAGGGAAGATAATTATTAGGGTCATATTGTGCTGGAATTAACGGCTTAACTAAATTATCAACGGCACGAATTATTGACCAAGCAATATAAAGCGTAATGCCAACAGGGCCAGCAATCATTAAGCCAGTAAGGAAATAATTCCTTAGGCGGCGGCCAAATGTAATATTGCCGACATGAAGTTCATGCTCGTGATGATTTTTATCATTTTTATTCACTTAGTTATCGCCTTTAAAAAATTTAATACTTATAAAAATAACACCCGCGCGCCCACAATTTTATATAGTGATTATTCTCATATAGTGATTATTTTTAACAATCCAATAGGATTTTATACTTTCCAAATAGTATGCAATAAATAGCTCTGATTGTTGACATAAACATTATCAGCAAAAAACTAAACTTATCATATCACTCTACAGTTACAGATTTAGCTAAATTGCGAGGTTGATCAACATCAGTGCCTAAGTAAACAGCGCTATGATAGGCAAGTAACTGCACGGGAATAGTTGCTAAAATCGGGGCAACAAAACTACTCACTTTAGGCATAAGAATTGTCTCTATGTCATCTTCTTTTGTGGCTTTTGCGCCATCTTCATCGGTTATCAAAATAATCTGACCGCCACGGGCTGCAACTTCAGCCATATTTGAGAGGGTTTTTTCCATCAATTCGTCACTTGGTGCAACAACAATCACTGGCATATCCTCATCAACCAGCGCTATTGGACCGTGTTTTAACTCACCTGCAGCATAAGCCTCGGCATGAATATATGATATTTCTTTAAGCTTAAGCGCACCCTCATGAGCAATTGGATACATCGCCCCACGCCCTAAATATAACACATCAGAGGCTTTTGAGAGATGTTTTGCAATTGTCTCAATTTGCTTTTCGTTTTTAAGAGCATCGGTGACAGAACGCGGCAGATGAATTAGCTCACCAACTAATTCTTGCTCTTGCTCACTGTTAATTGTGCTACGCGCTTTACCAGCCGCAATCACCAATGAGGCAAGTGCCGTTAATTGCGCAGTAAATGCTTTGGTTGATGCAACGCCAATTTCTGCCCCACATAATGTTGGAAAAACCACATCAGATTCTCTTGCAATGGTTGATTCAGGCATATTGACTAAAGAAGCGATATGCTGCCCCTGCCCTGCGCAATATCTAAGTGCAGCTAACGTGTCTGCTGTTTCACCAGATTGCGAAATGAAAAACGAAAGGCTATTTTTTTCTAGTGGTGGCTCACGATAGCGAAATTCGGACGCTACATCTATATCAACAGGCAATTTTGCATAACGCTCAAACCAATATTTGGCAACAAAACCAGCTAAATATGCCGTTCCGCATGCAACTATGGTAATGCGGCTTAAATCTTTGAAATTAAAAGGCATATCTTCAGTTAAATCAACTTTTTGCTCACCCATATCAATATAATGCGCTAAAGTATGGGCAATTGTTTCGGGCTGTTCATAAATTTCTTTAGCCATAAAATGACGGTGATTGCCCTTATCAACCTGTGTGGTGGCGGCAGAAGAAATTTGCATTTCTCGCTGCACCTGATTGCCATCAAAATCACGTATGGTCAGACTTTGTGGCGTAATAACCGCCCAATCGCCTTCTTGCAGATAGGTTATTTTATTGGTTAGCGGGGCTAGTGCATAAGCATCTGAGCCAAAATACATTTCGCCATCACCATGGCCTATCGCTAGTGGTGACCCCTGACGCGCAGCAATTAGCATTTTGTCATTATCTTTGAACAAAAACACCAAACCAAACGCACCACGCAAGCGTTTTAATACGTTTGCTACAGCGGTTTGTGGGTCAGCGCCATTGTCAAGCTCACGTGTTACCATCATGGCTACAGGCTCAGTATCTGTTTGAGTTTTTGGCTCATAACCATCTTTTTTTAGCTCTTCTAACAGCTCACGGTAGTTTTCAATAATGCCATTATGCACAATTGCTACTTTTGGTGTTGCATGCGGGTGAGCATTATTTTCGGTTGGTGCGCCATGAGTTGCCCAACGTGTGTGGCCAATGCCAATTAAGCCATCTATAGAGTTCTGCTCAAGCTTTGCCGCTAAATTTACGAGCTTTCCCTTTGCGCGAGTGCGAGAAATTTCACCTTCATAAATTGTGGCAATGCCTGCACTATCATAACCACGATACTCAAGCCTTTTAAGCGCCTCAACCAAACGTGATGCAACTGATTGATTACCCACTATTCCAACTATGCCACACATATAATTTCTCTTTGTTTGTTATTTATTCTTATTTTTTAACGCCATAGCTTTTGCACGTAATTTTGAGGCAAGACCCTGTTTATTAACTTGTTTAGTGCGTGCAATTGCTAATGCATCTGCTTCTATATCACTTGTTATTACAGAGCCAGAGGCAATATAAGCCCCTTTACCAATTTTTAGTGGCGCAACTAAAGAAGAGTTCGAGCCGACAAACACATCTTGCCCAATATTTGTGCGATGTTTATTAACTCCATCATAATTGCAGGTGATTGTGCCTGCGCCAATATTGGCATTTTTGCCAACATCAGCATCGCCAATATAACTAAGGTGATTTAACTTTGCCCCTGCGCCAACATTGGCCTTTTTCACCTCAACAAAATTACCAACCTTTACACCTTCCTCAAGGTTCGCATCAGGACGAAGGCGGGCGAATGGACCAATATTTGCGCACTTGCCAATATTCGCCCCAACAATATGGCAAAAGCCAAGAATATTTGCACCCTGTTCAATTTTCACCCCAAGACCAAAAATATTATTAGGCTCGATGCTTACATCACGGCCAATTTTTGTATCATAAGAAAAATAAGTCGTGCTTGGGTCTTTTAGAGTTACCCCAGATTTCATAAAATCTTGACGCAAACGATTTTGAAATAAGTTTTCTGCTATTGCAAGTTGTGAGCGATCATTCACCCCATGCACATCATCGGCGGGTGCAATTGCATAACCCACATCATAGCCAAGCTGATTTGCTAGAGGAATAAGATCACCAAGATAATATTCCCCCTGAGCATTTTCATTACCAACTTTTTCTATCGTTTCTTTAAAAACATTTGCCTTAAAACCTAAAATACAAGCATTGCAAAGAGTAATCTCACGCTCCTCATCGCTTGCATCTTTATGCTCAACAATATTTAGTAATTTGTCGCCATTTGTGATGAAGCGGCCATATCCTGTTGGATCATCTGGCTCAAAACCAAGAATGCAAACGTCTTTACCTGCATTAAGTTGCTTGATGATGATTTCAAAATTTTGTGAGCGTAACAATGGGTGATCGCCATAAACCACAATCACATAATCTTTTGCCTTGCTCCAAAGTGCTTTTGCCATTTGTGCGGCATGGGCTGTGCCTTTTCGCTCAACCTGCTCAAAAATCTGCGCATTTGGTGCTATTGATTTAACTGTTGCACTTAATTGAGTGGCATTTGGTGCAGTGATAACGCCTAAGTGAGTTGTGCCAGCGCCAATTGCCGCACTTAGCACATGCCCCAAAATTGGTAGGCCTGCAACTGGGTGCAGTAATTTTGGCAACTCAGACTTCATTCGCGTGCCCTCACCAGCCGCCAAAACTATAGTTGTAATTTCATTCATGTCGCCCACTATTCATTTTTATAATTATTTTGCTGTTATGACCTATTGCAATAAGAAAACCAACAAATTTTAATACTAATGATAAACTATATATAATTGTGATTCGTTATTATTTGTGGAGTTAAAGAAAATTGGCTCGTTTTATTGACAATATTAAGACCTCTGACGTGAGTTTTTGGGGCATAGTAGCACTGAGTGTTGGTGCAATTGCGGTATTAAGCGCCAATATGCCATCAATCATTCCTGCCGACCTTGCAACAAAAATGCACGCAACAAGGATTGATGGAGTTAGTCTTAATCACATGCGAGTTCAGGTTAGTGAACTTGAAAATGATGCTGCAAAAATGCGCGATGAATATAATCGCCTAACAACCATGTTGAAATTGGCTGAACAGGGGCGCAATGATGTAACTAAAAGAGTTGGCGCTATGGAGACTTCTTTGCCGCTATTGCTTGAGGCAATTCCCCCTGGAGTTAAAATTGATAGCTCAATTACCACCGCTAGCATTGGTGAGGGTTCAAATGAGACAAAAATTGAGGGGCAAGGCGGTTATGCAATAGTCTCTAGCACTGCAATTGAAGAAACAAGCCATGATAAGCCGCTAGATGTTCCTCAAGAAATAATAAAGCCTCTTGATGAAGCAATACCCCCCCAATTAACAAACAATCAAGCGCTGGAAGAACAAGCAGCAAAAGAAATTGCAGTTACTAAAAATGGTTTTTTTGGAATTGCTTTGGGTAAAGAAATAAAAACCACTGATGCAATTGTTGCTTGGCAAGATATCGAGAGAAAAGTTGGAACGTTATTACTTGGCTTAAAACCAATATTATCAAAAAATGACGGTAATGATATACGAATGCTAATTGCAGGGCCTATTGAAAATTATGCGCAGGCCGAGCAATTATGCAATAGAATGCAAAGAGTTGGCATAGCCTGCCTGCCCCTACCCTATGAAGGGGTAGAATTGCCCAAGTAAAAGGAGTTATTTTTAAAAAAAATAAAAATGGTACACTAAACATGATGAGTTTGGGCAATGGGTTGAAATAGTAAGGTTTTAAGAGGTATAGAACATCTTTATAACGCCGCTAAATCTGTTTCAATTGGCACGACTTTTCCATGATGATATGCTGCGGAGGTCAGGATCATTCCATATTGCTATGCAGTGAACTTGAATTAAAACAATTATTTGAAGTTATTGGGTGATGCGTATATATGCCTGACTTTTGGTATTCATATCATGTTTGATATGATTTACGTCGTATAGTAAATAGACATATATGAAGCGGACAAAAATGCGGACATTATATAGGATAATTAAATGCTCGTTTTATATCTAACACTATGCTATAGCTAAATAAATACCACGTAGCTAACAGGACAAAAAAGCGGACATATTGCAGGAAAATAAATGAGAGATGATGGTGAAACAATAGGGTTATTTGAACCCCTGATGGTCTCGGAAGGCTCGCCCGAACGCACGGCGTTGAATGATCTTGCGCTAGAGCTGGCAACTATTTCTGCCTCACTCAAGAGCAGCTTGCCTGATTCAATTGCCTTTGCTCTGGCTGATCTAATTCGCTCAATGAACTGCTATTACAGTAATCTGATTGAAGGTCATAACACCCATCCGATTGATATCGAAAAGGCCTTACAAGATGATTATAGCACTGACCCGAAAAAACGTGATCTGCAACTAGAAGCCAAGGCTTATATTACAGTGCAAAAATGGATTGATGAAGGCGGACTAGAAGATAAACCAACATCACCCGATATGATCGTGGAAATTCACCGCCGCTTCTGTGAATTGCTGCCACCTGATTTGCTGTTTGTAGAAAATCCAAATACGAACGAGAAAGTTCCGCTCATTCTTGGTCAGCTACGAGATCGCGATGTTGAAGTTGGCCGCGATGTCGCCATTAGCCCTGGCGCAGTGCCACGCTTTTTGAAAAGGATGCACGAAGCCTATCGAGATGCAGGACGTATTGAATCTATTCTGGCTACGGCTTGCGCTCATCATCGCTTGCTATGGGTGCATCCGTTTATAGATGGCAATGGACGAGTTGCCCGCCTGATGTCTTATGCCATGCTTAAATCCACTTTAGACACTAAAGGTCTGTGGTCGGTGGCGCGAGGGTTAGCGCGAAATGAACAAGAATATAAACGCCACCTAGCCGCCTGTGATCACCCGCGTCATGGAGATCGTGATGGGCGAGGATCGCTGAGTGAAAATGCCTTGGCAAGTTTCACAGCTTTCTTTTTGCAAACCTGCATTGATCAGGTTAAATTCATGGAAAGCCTGATGAAGCCCGCGCGCCTGCGTGATCGGATCATGATATGGGCAGAAGAGGAAATCCGCGCCAAAAACCTTCCCATAAAATCCGACACGGTTCTGCGGGCAGTATTGTTGCAAGGCTCAATAACGCGCGCTGATGTGGTTGCCCTGTTAGGCGTTAATGAACGAACAGCGCGCCGTATTACATCGGCTCTTTTAGAAAGTGGCGCACTAACCTCAACCAGCACCCGCGCGCCCCTGCAACTCGCCTTCCCTGCTAAACTGGCAGGGCGCTGGATGCCTGGGCTGTTTCCTGATGAGTGAGAGTGTGTTTCACACATTTCACAAAAAGAAAACGCAGGGATAATTGATCAGGTGTCAAGATGATGGCTTGGAGGTTGATAGGGGTTCTATGTAGTGCAGAACCCAAACCGTCGATTAAGAGATCTGCCCTCTCACCACCGAAAGACCCGTTGCAATAATTTTATAATTACCACTAATTATTATAAAATCTTCACCCATCACCCAACCCTCACAACATAGTTTCCACCATATGTTTTAAATCCCAATCTATTAAGAAATTTTCCTGTTGATTGCGGCTCAATACCTGAAGTAGAATGAATGTGAAGTTCGTTTGCTTGATTAGCTTTTGCCCAGTCTGTTACAGCTCTTATCAACTTTAGGGTCACTTTCCCTCCTAAAAGCGAACTGCGAACATCAGCGGATGTATATATGCCATAAACTGTTACCATTATACCGCCTTCGCCTAAATAGTAATCACCAATGCCTGCATGAAGCAGACCAACTGTTTTTCCTTTATGTTGTACATAAACTATCAAAGTATTTGCAGGATTATTGATTGCTTTAATAAAATTCTTTTCAAATTTCTTTTCTGAAAAAACAATGTGACTATACCTGCTTTCAGCGTGGTACTGCATTAAAGTGGGGCGCACACAAGGCATCTCTTCAGGTGTACTTGCACGAAATATCTTTAAGCCGATGGTAGTAATTGTTGACATCTTTTGATCTGCTCCTAAGTTTTTTTATTTTTTTGCAATACCCATGGTTGATTTATAACCTCATGCAACTAGTCTATCAAGTTCCACACAATATTCGCTTCTTTGCATCATTTAAGAATAGTTAAATTTTAGGAAGTGATAGAAAAAATCAAATAGAAAAAGATTTGCAATAAGCTCGACCAGTTAAAAGGAATATCAAGGAGAGGAAAATGAATATTTCCAGATATCTGATAACGTGAATAAGCTAACAGATTAGCGTAGATGCTTAGAAGAATTACGCCAGCTACAAAACATATAATAAGAATATGCTATGCGCTACATAAAAATGAAATCATCTGCTGACAATTGGTTAAGGCTTACACCAAACAATGTGATTCCTTCGCCATTGTCGAGATTTATATAGGTGTTATCAGCCCATTGTGTAGAATTGGCAATAAGATCAGCAAAGTTATTTATACTTTGATCATGCAGTTCAATAACATCACCATTCACTGAACCATTATGGCTCTCAAAGTCAGCAATGCCATCCCATTCAGTCCCACTACCAAATACAAATGTGTCATTGCCAGCACCTCCAACTAACCAGTCATCACCGCTACCGCCGTATAAAATGTCATCACCATCACCAGCGTGCAATTCGTCATCACCAGCACCGCCAAAAATAATATCATTTCCAGCATCGCCATAAATTTCGTCATTACCGCTTCCTGCAATCAGCAAATCATCATCCCAACTGCCAATTAGCACATCATCACCAGCTCCAGATTGAAGAATAGTTGCCTGTGATGTTGCGATTAATGTATCATCAAATGAAGTTCCAATAATATTTTCTATATCATCGTAATAATCACCAGCCGCCTCACCAGTATTTTCCCAAACATTCTCAAAATTAACATAAACACCCTCGCTAGCGCCTGCGTAACTTACGGTGTCATTACCTGCACCGCCTGCGAAATAATCATCACCGCTACCGCCGTGCAAAATGTCATCACCATCACCAGCGTGCAATTCGTCATCACCAGCACCGCCAAAAATAATATCATTACCAGCATCGCCAAACAGAACATCATTACCAGCATCACCAGTTATGACATCATGGCCTGCACCACCATCAACAAAGTCATTACCTGCATTACCTGCAATCTGATCATTCCCAGAGCCACCATAAACTTGATCATCTCCATCACCTGCATAAACTACGATAGGCTTATCACCATAAGAGGCGTAAAAAATATCATCGAGCTTGGAGCCGAACACACCTTGATAATTTTCTGCAACTAGATCTATATCTGCCGCTACATATTCATCTTGTATAAGATAATTAATGTCATCTTGTGCTTAAAATTCTATAGAAAAACCAGCATCGGTTTGCACTACACGATGACCATAGGTATTGTGCGCAAGCCCCATATCTTCACCATCAATAATAGAGCCATCAGTTTTATGTATTTTAATCGTTCCACCAGATGTAGAGCCATCGGCCATTAATATAACATTGCCATCAGAAACCATTTCAATAGCACGAATTCCAGCATCACTTAATGATGTTAATTCACCATCTTCTGATATACCATTAGAATTTACATCTTGCCAAATTTTAAACTCATCAAAACGCTCATCATTAGCATCTAAAACACCGTCCTGATTTGTATCAAAAACCTCAGCCAAAGCTTGAAGATCACTATCTGCATTGCTAGACCAATTAGTAAATACGAGTTCACTCGATTGATCTATTTTGCCATCAGCCCCAGCGCTACCATCTGCAGCAAGATCAATAACCAGTAAGCCATCGTCTTTACCAACCCAAGCCGTGCGTTGCAAAAAGCCATCATCATTAAAATCAAAATAAGTCGAGGAAAAATCAAGTGGGATATATTCAACACCATCACCATCCATATCAATTAAAATTGGTTTAGATGAACTTCTATCATCAGAACTATCTGAACTATCAGAGCTTGAACTGCCGCCTTCCCACTGGTTAGTATCGGCATTATATTGCCTATCGTTTGGATCACCACGGGTCACGCCCGTGTCAAGATTAGTGACCGAACCGTCAGCATTCACAACATAAGTATAGCCATTACCAGGGTTGGTAATTGTGCCAACAGTGGCAGTTGAGCCAGATGCTAAAGTCACAACTGGCCCACTGCCGTTAATCTGGGTATTATTGGCCAATAATGTATTGCTATCATCAGCGCTATCATCGCTCGGATATTCCCAACTATTGGTATCGGCATTATATTGCCTATCGTTTGGATCACCACGGGTCACGCCCGTGTCAAGATTAGTGACCGAACCGTCAGCATTCACAACATAAGTATAGCCATTACCAGGGTTGAAAACCGTACCTGCCTCAACGACTGTGCCAGATGCTAAAGTAACGAGAGGAGCGCTGCCAGTTATCTGAGTTCCATCTGGAAGTGAAATATTGTGTACCCGCACTCCGTCCGCAATATAAGTATGATAATTAGCCACCTCGAAATTATAGGTTTTCCAGCCCTGCTTGAAAACAGGAGCTAGAGCCAACCCGCCAGTGTGTGGTGCATCTGTTTGACTTACAAAGCCCTCCGCCTGCTCAAACATATCCGCAGTTTGAGCGCTATAGTAGATATACTCGCCCGTGACTCTTTCAACCTCACCATTGGCGCTAATGATTTCACCATCGCTGGCAAGAATATCCGCAATCGTACGGAACTCACCCTTTGCATCGAGAAAATGATGGCCGGGAGTTACGGTTAAATCATTGGAAAGTCTAATCCAAACATCGGTGATATTTTCAAACAGGCGCACAACTTTTTGACCTGCCAGCCCACCACGACCAGCAAATTGATCTGGGTGAAAAGCCGCAACCTCATCTAAAACAGCAATATCAGAAATAGCCTTGCTCGTGCCGTCTGATAGCTGGATTTGCGTGTGGGCGGGGAAGCATTGGTTGACCTCGGTGGTGAAGATATTATCAACACCAAGAAGGTTATCAGTTCCTGGAAAAAAATCTTTGTGGCCAGGAGCATCAGGCAAAACATCATTTACGTCAATGCCCACAGATGCTAAAACTGCTGCAACAAGTGAGTTAGAATTTTGGTCAACTCCAATACCCCATCCAAGATATTCTAAATTTGCATCGCTAATTGCTTGGGCTTGTTGCTTCATTGCCTCCCAAACAGTAGCTGAAACATCTCCCCCAAGAAGGAAACGGCTACCAAACTCTGCGCTATCATCTTTTGGACGGCTGTCTAAACTAACGCCCATAGGAACTCCGACTTCTACTTCAATAATATTGGTTAATGGATTGCCAGGCGAAGGACCTCCACGAATAACAAATTCCTTGCCAGAATCATCTTCATAAACCAGATAAAGATGATCGCCAGTTAAGAACGCATTGTTAGCTTCAATGTATATTTTACCCATTTTATTTCCTTTTTAATAAAATTACCGGTATGCTCGAATGAACTTCCCATTCTCGTCAATTAATATTTTTATTACCCAACTTTCTACACCCAATAAACGAGCGTAAATTGTATCGACTTCTATTTCTATTGAATAATTATTACTGCC
>JALSJY010000197.1 GCA_026989045.1 Hyphomicrobiales bacterium
TAAATCTTCACTAAACCAGCGCGAGCGCACACGAAAGCCACCGCGCCCTGTTTCATAAGCATTTTCAATTGATGATTTATCTTCAATAATAATTCCGCCAGTTGGAAAATCAGGGCCAGGAATAAATTTCATTATTTCAGATGTATTTGCATCTGGGTGGTTGATTAAATAAAGCGCTGCTTCACATAATTCAGCAACATTATGCGGGGGAATAGAAGTAGCCATGCCAACCGCAATTCCGCTTGAGCCATTGGCAAGCAAATTAGGGAAATTTGCTGGAACAACTATTGGCTCACTATCTTCTCCATCATAGGTTTCTTTGAAATCTACCGCATTTTCAGCAATTCCCTCCATTAAGCGAGCCGCAACATCGGTCATGCGGCTTTCAGTATAGCGCATGGCGGCGGCGCTATCTCCATCAATATTGCCAAAATTGCCCTGCCCATCAACCAATGGATAGCGCACCGCAAAATCTTGCGCCAAACGCACCAGCGCGTCATAAACTGACTGCTCACCATGGGGGTGATATTTACCAATCACATCACCAATCACGCGGGCAGATTTTTTATAACCCTGATTAGGGTCAAGTTTTAACAAGCGCATGGCGTGTAAAATACGCCTATGCACAGGCTTTAAGCCATCGCGCACATCTGGCAATGCTCGCTGGGTAATAGTTGAGAGCGCATAAGAAAGATAGCGCTCTTCAAGCGCTTTTCTTAAATCAATCACGCCATTTTCTTTGTCAATTGGGGATAGTATTTCAGAGGTGCTCATATAAATCTCTTTTTAGTAAAACGAATCATTTCTCTTATAGCAAATTTTTTATCAGGCTATCACGGGTAGATGGTGGATTTATTTGCCTCGCAGTCCAAATATGCATATTTAAGAAATGATATGTTAAAGCAAAGGCATTTTTTATGTCATTTGAGTTAGGTTTTTCCTTGCCAATTAAAAAGGCAGGTAGAGGCAATAATTTATCAATATATGGCTGTGCCTCTTTTAGGGTCACTGCCCTGCCCGTTCTTGGTGATACATGAGTTAAGCCCTTAGTCTGGCCACTCATTGCGCATGAAAAAATATCTAATCCAAAACCAAGTTCATCTAATAAATATAGTTCAAAAATTGCCAATTGTTGTGCAATTTCTATGTTTTCTTTTTCTCCATCAAGCAGCTCTAACGCCATAAATAATAATCTATCATGCGGATCACGCTCGGCAAGCAAGCGCAAATAATCATTTAATAAAGAACCCAAAAATAGCGAATTACGCTCTGCCATCAATCTTGCAGCTCGTGGCTCAATCAGCTCCATAGTGAAAACGCCTAAATGGTCTTCAAGCCTAGCTCGCCAGTCAATTTTTACAGAATTACCAGCTTGTAAAATTGCTGAATGGCGGGCAGAACGTCCCCCTCGCACCAAACCAAGATGACGACCCTTGCCAAGCACCATAGCCTCAACAATCACGCTGGTCTCGCCGTGCTTCTTTACACCAATAATTAAACCTTCACTTGACCATTGCATGTTTATAAATTTCTACTTTTTTAGATTTTCTCACGGCTGTTTTCTTATAATGTTCCTGAAACGCAAAACCGGTTCCCACTTTTGCTAGGAACATTCATGTGCTTCTTTACACCAATAATTAAACCTTCACTTGACCATTGCATTTAAATACCTCGCGGGGCGCAACACTCACGCCATGACGGCACAAAATGTGCCTATGTCGTTCGCTGCCCCTCCGGTGGGGCGGCGCACTAGCGCCGGCTCGCGTTTAAGCTCGCTTCACTGATAGGTCTTTTTGAGTAAATATTCAACTCAACATTAAATACCTCGCGGGGCGCACCTCTCACGCCATG
>JALSJY010000198.1 GCA_026989045.1 Hyphomicrobiales bacterium
AGCAGCTTCTGTTTCTGCTGCTTTAAGGCGGCAAGCTGGCATGATGATTGGTAATGTTATTGGCTCGAGCATATTTAATATTCTTGGCATTCTTGGCATCACCGCAATGGTTTTACCCCTTAGCGTGCCGCAATCAATTATCAGTTTTGATATATGGGTTATGCTTAGTGTGTTTCTTATTCTTGTGCCAATGGCTTTTATGACACGCAAAGTCGGGCGTTTGCAGGGCTGGCTAATGAGCATCGCCTATATTATTTATATCTTGCTGGTTTTTCATAGAGCTGGTTAGCTAATATATGGCCTCAGAAAAAAACGATATAGATGAAATCAGTGGATTAGAAATAATTGCGGCATTTGTAAAAAACCTGCCCTCCTCCCCTGGTGTTTATCGCATGATTGATGACAAAGGCGCAGTGATTTATGTTGGCAAAGCAAACAGCCTAAAGGCTCGGGTTAGCAATTACACTCGTTATGAGGGCAATTCAAACCGTATTTGCCGCATGATTTCTGCAACTCGTTCTATGGAATTTGTCAGCACAAAAACCGAGAGCGAGGCATTATTGCTTGAGGCTAACTTAATCAAACGGCTTAAGCCTTGGTATAATGTTTTATTGCGTGATGATAAAAGCTTTCCCTTTATATTGCTAGCAACCGATCATGAGGCCGCGCAATTAGTTAAGCACCGTGGCAAACGCCGCCGCAAGGGCCATTATTTTGGCCCGTTTGCTTCTGGCCAATCAGTTGATAGAACTATTGCCACCTTGCAAAAAGCCTTTCTTATTCGCAATTGCTCAAATTCATATTATGCCAATCGCACCCGCCCATGTTTGCAACATCAAATAAAGCGATGTGCTGCCCCTTGCACTGGTGAAATATCTTTAGGTAAATATCAGGATTTAGTTGATAATACTCGTGCGTTTTTATCTGGTAAATCCAAAAAAATTCAGGAGATGCTTTCATGCGAAATGCAAGCGGCATCGCAAAAGCAAGACTTTGAAAATGCCGCACTTTTGCGCGATAGGCTATCAGCTCTTACCTATGTTGTTGGGCAAAATGATATAAGCGCCAAGCTTGTTGAGGAAGCAGATATTTTTGCTATCCACCAAGAGGCAGGGAAGTTTTGTGTGCAGGTTTTCTTTTTTAGAGCCTTTCAAAATTGGGGTAATCATGCCTTTTATCCGCGCGCTGATGCCTCATTAAGCGAGAGCGAAGTGCTTGGCGCTTTCATAACGCAATTTTATGAAAATCGAGTTCCGCCAAAGTTTATTTTTGTCTCAAATCAACTTGAAGAGCATAAGTTAATCGAAAAGGCCTTAAGCGAGAAGCTTGGCTCAAAAGTAAATATTTCAAATCCCAAAAGAGGTGAAAAATTTGAACTTGTAACAAATGCTAAAAATAATGCCAAAGAAGCATTGGGGCGACAATTAGCTCAAACATCAGCACAAAAAAGCCTGCTTAAAAAAATGGTTGATGTGTTTGAACTAAAGCAGCAACCACGCCGAATTGAGGTTTATGATAATTCGCATATTTCTGGCTCTAATGCGGTTGGGGCGATGATTGTTGCGGGAGAAAATGGCTTTGAAAAAAAACATTATCGCTCATTTAATATCAAATCTAAAGATATAACCCCTGGTGATGATTTCGGCATGATGGAGGAGGTTTTAACTCGGCGGTTTTCTAGGCTGATGAAAGAAAATCCTTATGATGAAAAAGGGCAAGGGCAAGAACAAGACAACAAGCAGTTGCCTGAATGGCCAGATGTAATTTTAATTGATGGCGGCAAGGGGCAGTTAAGCGCGGTGCAAAAGGTATTTGATAAGCTTGGCTTAACAAACGAAGTGACACTTATTGGCATTGCTAAGGGGGAGGAGCGCAACGCAGGACGTGAAACATTTTTTATGAATGGTAAAAAATCTTTCATGCTTCCTGCACGCGATCCAGTGCTTTATTATGTGCAGCGCCTAAGAGATGAGGCGCATAGATTTGCCATTGGCAAACATAGGGCAAAACGTAGCAAAGATATTGTTAAAAATCCACTTGATGAAATTGAAGGGATTGGCGCAAGCCGCAAACGCGCCCTGCTAAATCATTTCGGCTCTGCCAAGGCAGTATCACGCGCGGCACTTGTTGACCTTGTTAAGGTGAATGGTATTTCTAAGGCTATGGCAAGTGTGATTTATGATCACTTTAATCAGGGATAATGTAGAAACTCCCAAATTTTCTTGACCTTTTATGAGCAATCCTAAATGATGTAAATATGAGTAAAAATTCACACACATTTTCTTTGCCAAACCTTTTGACCTATGCTCGCATAATTGCCATTCCGTTTATCATTATTTTGGCATTATCTGGCAATGATGCTTTACGTTGGGCGGCGCTTGTTTTGTTTGCTTTGGCGGCTATCACTGATTTTTTTGATGGCTATCTAGCGCGTAAATGGAAGATGGTTTCACCCGTTGGCCGCATGCTTGATCCCATTGCAGATAAGCTTTTGGTTGGGGCGCTATTGATTGCATTTGCCTATGATAAAACCTTTTCAGCATTAGACTTAATTCCTGCTATTATCATTATGATGCGTGAGATTTTTGTTTCTGGTTTGCGTGAATATTTAGGCAATGAGAAAATTGTTTTACCCGTTACAATACTGGCAAAATATAAAACAACTATTCAACTTGTTGCGCTAGGAATTTTATTTGCTGAGCCGCTTATGGGTGGATTATCACTGATAAGTAATATTTTCTTATGGCTAGCGGCTATTCTAACTATGATTACTGGTTGGGATTATTGGAAAGTAACAATTAAACATATGCTGAAAGAAGAGAAATGAAAATATTATATTTTGCTTGGTTGCGTGAGCGTTTAAACCGAAGTGAAGATGAATTTGATGTGCCTAACTCTGTTAGCAATGTTGATGAGTTAATTGATTGGATTGGCGAAAATGATGAGGCCGCAAAAATGGCTTTTGAGAATAAAAAGCTAATAAGAGCTGCAGTTGATGAAAAAATTGTTGAGCATGATTATTCTATTGCTGGGGCGAAAACAATTGCTTTCTTTCCACCAATGACTGGAGGCTAACATTTCTATAATTGTTCGATTGCAATCTGAAGTTTTTAACCCTGGTGATGAAACTAACCGCTTTATTGAGCAGGCCGATGGCGCGGGGGCGGCAGTTACTTTTACTGGTTTGGTGCGCTCTAGTGCTGATAACCCAACAAAAAGAATGACGCTTGAACATTACCCAGCATTGGCACAAAGCCAGCTAGAAAACATGGCAAGTGAGGCAACAAAACGCTTTAAATTGCTCAAAGTTACAATCATTCATCGCTTTGGCATGATGCACCCTAATGAGCCGATTGTGCAGGTGATGGCGCTTAGCCCACATCGCCAAGCTGCGTTTGATGGGGCTAATTTCATTATGGACTGGCTAAAAACCGATGCGCCATTTTGGAAATATGAAGAAACACCAGATGGCGCAAAATGGGTTGAAGCAAAAGCAATTGATGACAAAGCTAAAGATAAGTGGAAGGCCTAAGCTTTAAGAAGGCTGAACCTCTTTCATATAAGCATCAACCAAGGTTTGGCAGGCTTTTGCTGGAGTATATTTAACCTCACCAACTTCTGAAACTGGGGTTACTTCGGCGGCTGTTCCTGTTAAGAAACATTCATCAAAATCCTTAATTTCTTCTGGCATAATATGACGCTCAATAATTTTATAGCCAGCTTTTTTAGCCAACTCAATCACTGTGCGTCTTGTGATGCCATTTAAAAAACAATCAGGAGTTGGGGTGTGAATTTCATCTCCCTTAACAAAAAATACATTCGCCCCTGTCGCCTCAGCAACATAGCCACGATAATCAAGCATTAAAGCATCTGTATATCCCTCACGCATTGCGGCGTGTTTTGAATTTGTGCAGATCATATAAAGGCCAGCGGCTTTTGAAAAACTAGGTATCATTTCAGGTGATGGGCGTTTCCACTTTGACCAAGTCAAACGAATGCCCTTTAGACGGTCTTCAAGGGTAAAATAGCTTGGCCATTCCCATGCCGCAACAGCAAGATGAACCTTGTTAGAAGTGGCGGCAATGCCCATTTCTTCTGACCCGCACCAAGCAACAGGACGCATATAGGCATCAACAAGATTGTTTTTTACTAATACTTGTTTACAAATATCATCAATTTCACCTGCACTATAGGGAATTTCAAAATCAAGATATTGAGCAGATTTAACTAAGCGCTCGCTATGCTCATGCAGTTTAAAAATTTCACCGCCATAAGCGCGCTGACCTTCAAAAACAGAGCTAGCATAATGCAGACCATGAGTTAGCACGTGTAATTTGGCATCTTTCCATGGCACAAATTCTCCATCATACCAAATCCAGCCCTCACGTTGATCCATTGGCACAGCACTCATAATTTTATCCTTAAGTATTCAAACATAAGATGTTTCATAACCCAAAAAAGTTATTTTGCTCAACTAAAATATTATCTATTTATTTTACTAAACTCTGCTAAAATAAAATTATAAACAAATAATATGAGAATAATGATGACAGAGAAAGAAAACAATGTCAACAATGCTGACATAATTTCCGATTTAAACGAAATGCCGCTTGATATTATGGGGCTTTTCTTTTTCGCTTACCGAGATTTTGTTAGTGATGCAGATGACTTATTACATAATAAAAATTTTGGTCGGGCGCACCATAGGGTGCTATATTTTGTTAATATTCGCCCTGGCATGTCGGTTGCCACTTTGCTTTCGATTTTAAAAATTACCAAACAAAGCCTTGCTCGCGTTCTACGTCAACTAATTGACAATGGCTATATTGAGAGAAAATCTGGCAAAAATGATCGCCGCCAGCGCTTGCTTTTTGCTAGTGAAAGGGGCAAAGAATATTTTACAATTCTTTCACAAACACAAGCCAGCCGCATCAATGAGGCAATAGAAAATCTGCCTGAAAACAGTCGTGGGATTATCGTAAGGTTTTTTGCGCAAATGATAGATAAGAATGATCATGCAATGCTTGAGCAGTTGCATTTACTAGGTAAAGACTAATATAGCTTTTTGAAAAAAATAAACTTTAGATTTACGAGCCAAAAATTTAAGAGCCAAGCTCTTCATTGCGTTTTGCAGCTTTTTTAAACGCGCGCGAAAAGAGAGATGAAAAACCATCATCAGCCATTAAAACCGATAATGCCGCCTCGGTTATGCCACCGGGGGAGGTGACATTTTTTCGTAAAATTGCGGCATCACTAGCATCATCTTGCATCAAGGCTGCCGCCCCAATAACAGTTTGGCGCGCCAAAATTTTAGCTTTTTCTTCTTCAAGTCCCTGCTCCACCCCTGCTTGTGCCATGGCCTCGGCTAATAGAAAAACATAGGCTGGCCCACAGCCAGAAACAAAAGTCAAAGCATCAAGATCATCTTCATTATCAAACCAATGAACATCTCCAGATGCCTGCATCAGTGCATTAGCAATTTTTATATCTGACTTGCTTACGCCATCAGCTTTAACAGCGCCCGTAACCCCCTGCCCTACTTGCGCTGGAGTATTTGGCATAGCACGAATGATTTTTTTTGACCCAAGCGTTTTTGATAGATTTTCTAATTTAATGCCACCAGCAATTGAAAGCACCAAAACATCAGGCTTAATATATGGTTTTATAGAATTTAAAACCTGCTCCATAATTTGTGGTTTTACAGCAAGCACCACTATTTGAGCATCAATATCAGGCATGTTTGGCAATATTGAAATTTTATGTTTTGCGGCAAAATCAATTGTAGATTGCTGAGGCTTTGGATCAATCAGGGTTAAAGAAGATGGTTTTAGGTCAGATTTAAGCCAGCCACGCGCCATAGCCATGCCCATTTTGCCAGCACCAATTAAAAATAGTGAATTTATATTCTTTAGGCTCATGCCTCACCTTGAGTTTCAAACATTGCTGAGGCAAGCGCAAAATCTGCATCTTTCTCTGCCCAAAGGACAAATTGGAATGCCTGATAATATGTATCACAGATCTCGCTTGCCGTGCGCAATAATACCTCACATTGAAGTGCAGAAATATCTGCCCCCCCTGATAGCATATGCGAGTGGCGAAATAAAATAATCCCCTCATTGGGTCTAAAGTCAAAATGGCCAATCCATAGCTGAGAGTTAACTTTTGAAATTAACTTGCTCACTTCATTCACTCGCTCATCTGGAACTTTTAAATCAAATGAACAGGCAATATGCAGGCTTTCTAAATTATTTATCCAAGTAAAGGAAATATAATAATCGCTCCAGCCACCACGCACAGAAATAGAAATTTCATCAGCTTCCTCACGCTCAAACGAATAATCGTTAATCGAAGCAATATGCTCGATTAAATCAACTGGGTGCAAAGCGCCTTGGCTTTGAGCTTCTAAAGATATTGGCATTTAAGCAACCTATTTGCGTATTAAAATTAACTCATCAATTAACGAATCACAATAATATAAATCACGCCATTCATGCGGGCATAATGTATGTTTTACTAATTCACCCAAGGGTAGTTAATAAGGCGTTAACCATAGGTTTTTCTTCACAAGCTATTTATAAAATTTGCTTTTTTTACAAGAGGAGATAAAATTATACTTTTTTCTTGCTTTTCAACGCACCCAAATCCTTTCGTAAAGACTTTATTTCTTCTTCTTGGATTTGCACCATTTCACGCAAAACATCAAAATCTTCTCGCTTCACCAAATCAAGATCAGCAACAAATCTCTCAACCTGAGACTTAACCGCTGTTTCTATTTCACGGCGGACACCATCGGCAACACCTGCGGCATTATCCATTAGTTTTCCTAATTCATCGAAAAAATTGTTTTCCTTAGTCATGGTTTAAATCCTTTTCCTAGTAAAATTTGCGTTACACCCTATGTAGGGAGAATAGTTGCTCTTGACCAGAGCGGTTAAAAAAAAGCATGTTCATTTATTGATTTTTTTAACTAAAGTAGAAATAATATGCCCTTCCCAGATATTGACCCAATTATTTTTTCTCTCGGCCCTATTGTTATTCGTTGGTATTCTTTGGCCTATCTTGTTGGAGTTGTTTTAGCCGCTCTTTATGGCCTATCCTTACTTAAAAATAAAAATCTTTGGGCGAAAAATACTGTGCCGCTTAATCGCGAACAATGGCTTGATTTTGGATTTTGGGCAGTGCTTGGGATAATTATTGGCGGCAGGCTTGGTTATGTAGTTTTTTATAATCCGCTATATTATCTATCTAATCCACTTGAAATTGTGCAGACTTGGGCTGGCGGCATGTCTTTTCATGGGGGCATGATTGGTGTTGCAATAGCTATGATATTATTTATGCGCAAAAAAGGCGGCAATATTTTATCAGGGCTTGATTTATTAGCTGTTGGCGCTCCTTTAGGATTATTTTTGGGACGAATAGCTAATTTTATCAACGGTGAATTATATGGTCGAGAGACTGGCCTTCCTTGGGGTGTAATTTTTCCAACTGGTGGCGATATGCCACGCCACCCAAGCCAGCTTTATGAGGCAGCGCTTGAGGGGATATTGTTATTTCTGCTCATTCGCTATTTCACCCATATTGCCTATGCTTTAAGGAAGCCTGGGCTTGTTGCTGGTATTTTTGGCGTTGGTTATGCTATTTCAAGAATATTGGTAGAAACTGTTCGCCTGCCAGATGCAGATAAGGGCTATCTTTATGATGGCTGGCTAACCTATGGCATGGTGCTTAGCGCCCCAATGCTCATCGCTGGCATTGTGCTGATAATTTATGCCAACAAGGGAAAAAAATATGTCAGGCGCTAAAAATTTAGCAGAGATAATTAAAAGCCAGATTAAGCTTGAAGGGCCAATTTCACTCTCAACTTATATGGGGCTTTGTCTCACTCACCCAGAATTTGGCTATTATAAAAATTCTGACCCCTTGGGTAAAAGTGGGGACTTTATTACTGCACCAGAAATAAGCCAAATGTTTGGAGAATTTATTGGCCTGTTCATTGCACAGGCTTGGATAGATTTAGGCTCACCTAAAGAATTTAATTTAATAGAATTAGGGCCAGGGCGGGGCACGCTTTTGCAAGATGCTTTTAGGGTATTTAGCAAGGTTGAAAATTTGACCTCTGCGATGAAACTAATATTGCTTGAAACAAGCGATGTTTTACGCCAAGCACAAAAAGAAAAATTAGGGCATTATAATCCAATTTGGATTGATGAAATAGGCGATATTAAAGACAATAAAAATCCTACTATCATCATTGCTAATGAGTTTTTTGATGCTTTGCCAATCAAACAATTTCAAAAACAAAATAGCAAGTGGCATGAAAGAGCAATTGGCATAAAGAATAAAAAATTCGCATGGGGGCTGACCCCAAATGAAATCCCCAAAGATGCTTTCCCTAGTAATATTATAGATGCACAAGATAACTCAATCTGGGAGGTTGGATTTGCTGGGCTTCGCTTAATGAGCGAGATAGCTGAAATCATTGCAAGCAATGGCGGGGCATTTTTGGCGATTGATTATGGCTATGCAAAAACACAGACTGGCGACACTTTTCAAGCGGTAAAAAACCACCAATATGTTGATGCTCTAGCAGAACCAGGCATGGCAGATTTAACCGCACATGTTGATTTTGAAGCACTTAGCAAAGCCGCAACAAACGCTGGGGCAGTTGCGCATAAATTAAAAACTCAAGGGCAATTTTTAAGCCTGCTTGGCATAAATGAGCGAAGTGAGCAGTTAATAAAAGCAAACCCAGATATGGCAAAAGAAATATCTGCAGCAAAACAGCGCCTAATTTCAGATGAGCAAATGGGAAGCCTTTTCAAACTGCTATGCGTATCCTCTAAGGAGTTGATTCCTTTTCCATTTGGTGAAAATTAAAGGATTAGCTTTTCATGATACCAATTCCATATGAACAAGCGCAAAATATTTCAAAAATTTCTGCAGTTAGACACGGTTTTTTTGGACGAATTGGCATAAATGAAACCAATGATTTTAACTGCTCACTGACAGTTGGGGGTCAGCCAGAACAAGCCAAAATCAACCGCAACATTGCTAAAAATGCAATTGCAGGAGAGAATGCAAAACTAGCTTATGTGCATCAAATTCACTCAAGTGATGTTGTAACAATTGATAAAAAAATACTTACACCGCAAAAACTTTCCCCACAAAAAGCAGACGCATTAGTAACCTCAACAAAAGGCGTTGCTCTATCTATTCTTACCGCCGATTGCTGCCCTATATTATTTGCTGATAAAGAGGCAAAAATCATCGGGGCGGCGCATGCTGGCTGGCAGGGTGCAGTGAATGGAATTATTGCTAATACGATAAATGCAATGATTGATTTAGGTGCAGAAAAAGAAAATATCATTGCAGCTTTTGGCCCAACAATAAGTAGCGCTTCTTATGAAATTGGAGCAAAGAGAGCTAAAGATATAATCAATGCAAATCATAGGGCAGAGCAGTTTATTTTTATCCCCACTAATTCACGCCGAGAGCATTTCGATTTGCCAAATTTTGTTTTCAATGAATTAAAAATTGCGGGAGTGAAAAATATTGAGCAAACAGGCGGTTGCACGGCTAAAAACCCTACTAAATATTTCTCGCATAGATATGCCAGTAATAATAAAAACACTCAAGGTAGGCAGATTTCAATTATTTCGTTACAATAGCAATTTGTATAGTTGCTTATGCTGTCATAAATCTGTAACAAGACCTTAAATATTTGCACGTCCAATTTTAGGAATGGCGACAATGAAACTTGTAGCGGGTAATTCGAATAAAAAACTCTCTTTGGCTATTTCAAAATATCTAAAGATTCCGTTAGCTGATTGCGAAATTACACGTTTTGCAGACGATGAAGTTTATGTTGAGATTCATGAGAATGTTCGTGGTGAAGATGTGTTTATTATCCAGCCTACATCTTATCCCGTTAATGACCATTTGATGGAACTATTAGTTATTGTTGATGCGCTTAAGCGCTCATCTGCTCGCAGAATTACTGCTGTTATTCCTTATTTTGGTTACGCAAGACAGGATAGGAAGTCTGCCCCGCGCTCACCAATTTCAGCAAAACTGGTTG
The DNA here is from genome assembly GCA_026989045.1 of Hyphomicrobiales bacterium. Lineage (GTDB taxonomy): Bacteria > Pseudomonadota > Alphaproteobacteria > Rhizobiales > Devosiaceae > S141-66. The sequence continues at coordinate 10,079 of JALSJY010000198.1, forward strand.
CGAATCTAATCACCATATCTGGAGCAAATAGAGTTTTAACGCTTGATTTGCATGCAGGGCAAATTCAGGGATTTTTTGATATCCCAACCGATAATTTAACTGCAGCCCCTGTTATAGTTCGCGATATTAAAAGCCACTATAACATAGAAAACTTGACCATTGTTTCTCCTGATGTTGGTGGTGTGGTGCGAGCTAGAAATGTTGCTAGGCGTTTGGGTGTTCCACTGGCTATTGTTGATAAACGCCGCCCAAAAGCCGGTGTTTCTGAAGTAATGAATATTATTGGCGATGTTGATGGACAGAGCTGTATTTTAATTGATGATATGGTTGATAGCGGCGGCACATTGGTCAATGCAGCTGAAGCTATTTTAAAAGCCGGGGCAAAAGAAGTTTCTGCTTTTATCACACATGGTGTTTTATCTAAAGGAGCGGCAGAGCGAATTGCTGGCTCGAAATTAAAAGAGCTTGTTGTTACAAATTCTATTGAAGAGACAAAAGCTGTGGAGCGGGCTAAGAATATCCGCATTATGAATATTGCTGATCTGATTGGTGAGGCAATTGCGCGCACTTCATCTGAGCAATCTGTTTCTAGCTTATTTGATTAAAAAAACACCGGCTTTTAGTCTTCTTTAGTCTTCGCAATATTAGCCTCCAAAAGCAGCAAAATATGAGCCAAGAAAATATGGCCATACCAATAATGCCCAAATGCCTTTCCAAAAGCCTAGCTTTAAAAAGCCTAAAGTAAATAGCCAACCCGCAAACCAAACTAACCCCAATGAGCTTTGTTGAGTAATATTTATTTTATCCATTATTCTAGCCTCCTAGCGTAAGTTTCAATATTATATACGTCTTTATACTAGCAAACTGGTAGCAAAGTTACAAGAAACTGCTAGCCAAGCGATAAGAAACTGTAGCGCCAAAACCAAGCAGGGCTAAACTGCAAATAAGTTTCAAGCTAGCCTCTTGCACTTATGCTATCAATAGATTATGACCTGCCTTTATGAAGCCTTATCACCCCTGGAGGATAAGGCGTAACTTTAATAAAGTTACACTAACCCTATTGGAGAATTTCAATGGCTACTGAGCTTAAAGCACAAGCGCGTGAACGGGTGGGCAAGGGGGCCGCTCGCGAACTGCGTCGTAATAAACTAATACCTGCCGTTATATATGGCGACAAAAAACCCCCACTAGCAATTTCGCTAACCTATAAAGATGCAATGAAATATATCCACGCTGGTGGCTTTCTTTCTTCTATCATCACAGTTGATGTAGATGGCGAAAAGCACAAAGTTATTCCACGTGATTATCAGCTTGATCCAGTTAAGGACATGGCCTTGCATGTGGATTTTTTGCGTATTGGTAAAAACACAATTCTTACGCTTGAAATTCCAGTTCACTTCATCAATGAAGAAGAAAGCCCTGGTCTTAAGCGTGGTGCGGTGCTTAACATTGTACGTCACACTGTTGAGATTAACTGTCCTGCTACAGATATTCCTGAAGCATTTGAAATTGACCTTACAGGCACAGATGTTGGTGATGCGTTACATGTTTCTATGATTGATATGCCTGAGGGTGCTACCCCGACAATTACCGATCGTGATTTCACTATTGCGACTATTGCTGCTCCATCTGCTCTTCGTTCTGAAGGCTCAGACGATGAAGAAGAAGGCATTGAAGGCGAAGCTGAGGGAGTTGAAGGCGAAGCTGAAGGCGAGGCTAGCGAAGAATAATATTTCAATTCTTTCAGATATAGTTATAAAAGGGTGGCCAGCTGGTCGCCCTTTTTTAATGTTCTTTTGGAGAGAGTTAAATGTATCTTATTGTTGGACTTGGAAATCCAGGAGATGAATATCGCAATAACCGTCATAATGTCGGCTTTATGGCAATAGATGCGATTGCAAGTGAGTATGGTTTCCCCCCTTTTCGACAAAAATATAAAGGGCATTTTGCTGATGGCAAAATAGACGGAGAGCGTGTTTTATTGCTTAAGCCGCAAACTTTTATGAATAAATCTGGCGCAAGCGTTGGCGCTGTAGCAAATTTTTATAAGATTGAGCCAAAAAATATCATTGTTTTTTATGATGAGTTAGATCTAACTCCAGGTAAAGTGCGGGTAAAGATTGGAGGCGGAAACGGCGGTCATAACGGTCTTCGATCAATTGATCCTGTAATTGGCAAAGAATATCAGCGAGTGCGAATTGGCATTGGTCACCCCGGAAGCAAAGAACAAGTCACACGCCATGTGCTGGGCAATTTTGCTAAAAGCGATAGCGATTGGCTAGAGCCATTACTTGATAGTTTAGCGCAAAATACTGACCTTTTACTAAAAGGACAAAGCGCACAATTCATGAATAAAATTGCCCTAGCTGTTTTTGGTGAACCAAAAGAAAAGAAGAAAAAGGCGAAGATGAGTGTGCTGAACAATGCACCAAAGCAGATGAGCAACAAAACAGCCTCCCCCTCCCCTACAAAAGCAAGCAACCAAATGGCGGATATGCTTAAGAAGATTTTTAAGAAATAATTAGATCTTTTGAATATTCAAAACACTTGACCTTATCCCTATTCAAAACTATCTCATTCATTAGCTTTATTCGCCCTTAATCTGGCGAGGGATTTTTGGAGAATATTTATGGGTTTTAAGTGTGGAATAGTTGGTCTGCCCAATG
>JALSJY010000199.1 GCA_026989045.1 Hyphomicrobiales bacterium
ATAAGAAACAGCAAGCAAAATCACGGGGATATTTTGTGCCTTTGTTGGATCAAGAAATAAATTCGCCAACAAAGTAGGTGCAAAAATAAACAAAGCAGAGGTAAATGACATAAAAAATATTGTGATGAAAAATGAAGTCCAGCCTGCTTTTTTAATATTGTTCAGGTTTTTAGAGCCGGCAAAAAGACCAACCCTAACCGTTGTTGCCTGCGATAATCCAAGTGGAATCATAAAGGCAATTGCGGTGCATTGCAGAGCAATTGCATGGGCGGCAACCTCTTGTGTGCCAAGCCAGCCCATCATAATAACTGCAACACCAAACATGCTAACCTCAGACATAATAGTAAGACCGATTGGAGTGCCAACTCTAAAAAGTTCAAAAAATCTTGGCCAGTCTGGCTTAAAAAGACGATAAAGCACATGAAAACGTTTAAACCTAGGGTGTAATAAAACATAAAATAAAATCAGTAAAAACATCACTAAATTAACAATAACGGTTGAAATGCCAGCGCCAGCAAGCTCTAAACGTGGAAAGCCAAAATTGCCAAACATAAGCGCATAATTGCCAAGCGCATTAACAAATATGCCCAAAATTGTAATGACAAGCACCGCAACGGCTGCCCCACGCACCTGTAAAAGTGAGCGTAAGGCCACAAACATTAACCCTGGTAAAGCAACCCCTGCTGCAAAATATAAATAAGTCTGCGCCATAGCACTTATCTCTTTATCCTGCCCAAGAAATAAAAAAATAACCTCAGCGCTATAAAATATCGGAGTGATAATAAGTGTTAAGACTAAAGAGGCCCAAAAACCCTGCCGCACAAATCGCCGCACGTCTCTTATGCGTTTTGCACCAACTGCCTGAGCGATTAAAGGGGCGGTGGCAGTAATAACTCCAATTGAGCCAATGAATAAAGGGTGTAAAAGCGAGGTAGCCAAAGTGCCAGCAGCAAGATATTTTGGCCCAAGCCAACCCATCATCACAACATCTGTGGTGAATAATAAAATACCCGCCAATTGCGCAACAATTAGTGGCCAGCCCAATTTCATAGTAGCTGCAAATTCGTTTTTCCAACTATGTGCAGATGTTGCTTTTAAATCCATCTCAAACTTTCCATTGCAAGAAGCACTGGAGATGCGCGCCTTCGTAAAACGATTCGCTTGAGCGCCCCAGAATAAGGCAAATTAAGCTTTTCTGTTTTTGTCGATTTTGTCAATAAGCAAAGCTCGCTTGTAGGATTTTTCACCAAAGCGAGCTTATCAATATTTATTAAAAATAACTATTTACTAGGCGCAAGTACCATAACCATTTGGCGCCCTTCTGATCGCGGTGTGCTTTCAACCTTTGAAATTTTTTCCATCTCATCGCGAACTTTAAAAAGCAGATTAAGTCCAAGCTCTTGGTGAGCCATTTCACGACCGCGAAAGCGCATGGTGACTTTCACTTTATCACCTTCGCTCAAAAATTTCTTTACCGCGCGCATTTTCACATCATAATCATGCGTATCAATATTGGGGCGTAATTTAATTTCTTTAACATCAATAACTTTTTGACGCTTACGTGCTTCAGCTGCCTTTTTTTGTGCTTGATATTTATATTTCCCTAGATCAAGAATTTTACAAACAGGCGGCTTGGCATTTGGTGAAATTGCAACAAGGTCAAGCCCTGCGTTACGTGCCATTTCTTTTGCTATGAGTGTGTCAATTGTGCCGTGATTTTCACCTTCGGCATCGATAAGCTGCACTTGTTCTGCAACAATATCGGCATTTGCTGGCGGCCCGCTTTTTTGGGGCTGCGTTGGTCTTCCTGGACGATGAATAATATATTTTCCTTCTAATTGTTAAAATAGTCTGGTTATTCAATTCTAAAAATATGTTAGATGGTGATAAAGTCAACCAATAAAACAAGAAATTTCCTATTGCATGTATTTCTTTGCAAGTTTTAGGGTGATTTTGTTAAGATTTTTGTATTTGGAAGCGTTTTTATGAATGAAAAAGTAAAAATAATCAAAATTGCGGGTGAAAAAGCAAATCGCTCAATCGCTTATTTGCAACATAATAGCAATGCTAATGATAAAAGCACTGGCCTATTTTGGCTTGGCGGCTTCAAATCAGACATGCTTGGCTCAAAAGCAAACTATCTTAATGACTTGGGTAAAAGCTTAAATTTGCAGGTTACAAGGTTTGATTATTCTGGCCATGGGCAATCAGGCGAAAAATTTATTGACGGCACAATCAGCAATTGGCTTGAAGAGGCAATAGCAGTTTTTGCATTAACTAAAGGAAAGCAGATAATTATCGGCTCGTCCATGGGTGGTTGGTTGGCGCTTTTGCTGAATAAGGCGTTGCAAAAAACAGGAGAAAACAGAATTAAAGCCATCGTGTTAATTGCCCCTGCCACCGATATGACAAAAGATTTAATGGCTGATAGATTCTCTAAAGAGCAATTAGATGAATTAGAAAAAAATGGACATATCGAGCAGCCATCTGATTATGACGAGCCATATATCATTACAAAAAAGCTAATTGATGATGGTGCAGGTCATCTGTTTTTTACTAATGGCTCAATAAAAACAAACTGCCCTGTGCATATTTTACAAGGTGGGCAAGATGAGGCAGTGCCAACCTCTCACGCATTAAAACTCATGAGCCATTTAACCTATGACGAAGCGGTTTTTACTCTTATTCCTGATGGCGATCATAGTTTAAGCAGAGCGCAAGATTTACAAAAATTAGGCGAAGTGATTAAAACTCTTCTTGCTGAAGAATAGAGTTTAACCCAGTGCGATAATTTGGATAAAGCAATTCAATATTAAGTGCGTTTTTAATCGCTTTGTTCGAAACATGCTTATTATCATTATAAAAAGATCGAGCCATCTCACTCATGTTAGCATCTTCAAACTTCTCTTTTGGGGGGAGGTCTAAGCCAGATATTTTACAAGCATATTCTACTACTTCATGCGGTGGGGCTGGCTCATCATCGCTCAAATTAAAAATGCCGTTTAGCTTTTGTTTTGCCGCCAACATGGTGACACGGGCAATATCTTTTACATGAATGCGATTAAACACCTGATTTTCTTTAATAATGCGCTTTGCTGTGCCTTTTTTAAGCTTTTCAAAACTAGATCGCCCCTGCCCATAAATTCCTGCTAGGCGTAAAATCAACAATGGAATATTTTTTTGTTCTGCAAAATCTTGCCAAAGGTTTTCGGCTTTAATACGCTGTTGTGAGCGGATATTTTTGGGCTCACATTTAGAGTTTTCATCAACCCATAGGCCATTATGATTTCCATAAACTCCAACACTTGAATAATAACAAAGCCATTTAAGATTTTTTGCTTTATTTAATTGCTCAAAATAATAATTATAAACCGCATCTCCATTGGCATCAGGAGCAATAGAATTTATGATATGACTGGCTTGTGCAATAGGCTGATTAAGTTCAGCATTTGCCTTTAAGCCAGTAAAAATATAAGACTTAATATTTTCAAACTCTAGTTTTTTGCACACCTCTTGAGAGCGCACACTGCCATAGATTTCTAACTCATCACGGGCATGTTTTCTTACAAACCTTGCGCTTTGAGTGGAGGAATATCCCATACCAAAAAATAAATATTTATCCACTATATTCTCCATTCTTTTGCAACTTCTGGGTCAGTTTCACTTTGCTGAAACAAAGCTCTTTTTTGCTTAACTTCACTTTTCTCTGCAAGGGCGCGAAAAGCCCAAATGGCCATAGCGCGAATAAGCGGGGCATCATCATCAAGCCGTTTTTCAACCAAAGTAAGCAGGCTTTTGTCAGCAGAATTGCCAATTGCAATTAACACATTTCGAATGAAACAAGCATGGCCAAGCCGCTTTATGGGCGAGCCTGCAAATAATTTTCTAAAGGTCTTGTCATCTAAAATAACTAATTCGGCTAATTTAGGTGTTTGCAAATCTTTGCGACCCTGTAGCTTAATCTCCTTAGTGGCACTGGCAAATTTATTCCATGGACAGATAGCTAAACAATCATCACAGCCATAAATTCTATTGCCCATAGCAGTACGATATTGCAGCGGGATATGCCCCTTATATTCATTATTATAATAGGCAAGGCATTTTGTTGCATCTAGTTGAAAAGGCGCAGGAAAGGCATTTGTTGGGCAGATATCTAGGCATTTTGTGCAAGAACCACATAGAGTGCTGCCACCTTGTTTTTGCTCTTGAGAAACAGGTAATTCTATATTGGTGAAAATAGCACCGAGAAAAAGCCAAGCACCAAACTCGCGTGAAACCAACACGCTATGCTTGCCCTGCCAGCCAATTCCTGCCGATGCCGCCAAAGGCTTTTCCATCACGGGGGCGGTATCTACAAATACTTTCACATCGGCATTGGCATAACGGGCAAGCAGACCAGCTAATTCTTTTAAACGCCCCTTGATAATATCGTGATAATCACGGTTACGAGCATAGACCGAAATATTGCCAATAGATTTCTGCTCTAATAAGGGAAGCGGATTCTCACTTGGAGCATAATTTACCCCCAACATAATGATTGACTTCACCTCTGGCCAAAGCGCCTTTGGGCTGGTGCGGCGTAAAGCAGTGTCCTTGAGCCACTCCATATCACCATGCCAGCCAGCAGTTAATGCCTCATTTAATTGTTTTGCTAATTTTGGATTTGTGGTTGCGGGGGCAATTCCAAAACTATCAAAGCCGAGTTTTTCTGCTCTGACTTGTAAATCATCAACCAGCTTTAATTTTTTCTTTTCGCTTAATTCGCTCTTAATCAAAAATCCAAATCCGTATAGCTTTTAGCAGCAGGCATGCCAACAATTCTATCACTCAAAAGAGAGCGAAATGCGGGGCGGGACTTTACCCTAGCATACCAGTTTTTTGTCTCCCCTGCTTTTGACCAATCAATCTCTCCTAAATAATCAAGGCATGACAAATGGGCGGCAAGAGCAAAGTCAGCTAGAGTTAGGTTTTTTCCTGCAAGCCAGTTACGAGTTTCAAAAAGATAAGCAAAATATTTTTCATGCTCAAAAAGGTTAACCTTAGCAGCACGAAGCACTTTTGGATCAGGCGCACCCATTTTTTGCTCACGTTTACCAATTTTTTCTTCCAATATATAGCGGCTCACTTCGTCATTAAATTTAAGCATAACCCATTCGTATAACCGCCACATCTCCGCTCTATCACTTGCATTTTCAGGGAAAAGAGAGTTGCTTTTTTGTTTATGGATTTCTTCAATATAATGCACAATCGCTAATGAGCCAATTATCGGGCTATTTTTGCCCTCGAGCAAAAGTGGAACACTAGCATTTGGGTCAATGTCTGTGAGGTTTTTTGACGCTTTATATGGGCTAGCCTCTTCTAATTTAACCTCTATGTTATATTCTGCCAATATCAAACGTATAAGTCGCGAGCTGGGATCTAATTTATGATATAATAATTTTGTCATATTCATTTTACTTTTACATTTTTATTTGTTTAACCAAATCAAGTTAGAGATATATTACAAGCCTTTTAAGGCATAATAAAACTTTTTTGGAAAAAATAATGAACCCCGATCAATCAATTTTTGTACCACTTGTTTTAGGTCTTCTTGAAGGTTTAACGGAATTCTTACCGGTTTCCTCTACGGCGCATTTATTATTAGCGGGGCATTTTTTCAACCTTAAACAACCCGCTACCTTTATTGTTCTAATTCAGCTAGGTGCAATTTTAGCTATTCTTACAATTTATTTTTCAAAATTATGGCAATTGATCAAAGATGCACTAGCAGGGAAAAAGGGTGCTTGGTTATTTGCTCTAAATGTTGTCTTAGCCTCTGTTCCTGCTGCTTTGGTTGGTGTGTTTGCACGTGATTTTATTCAGCAGGTAATTTATGAAAGCGCTTTTACAATTTGCATTATGCTAATAATTGGCGGCATAATTTTGTTAATAGTGGATCGTCTGCCTTTAAAGGTGAAATATAGGGATATTTATAGCTATCCATGGCATTTAAGTCTTATTATTGGCCTGTTTCAAATGATTGCTCTTATTCCAGGTGTATCACGCTCTGGAGCAACAATTGTCGGGGCGCTTTTATTTGGCACAGATAAGCGCTCTGCAGCTGAGTTCACCTTTTTCATTGCCCTGCCAATTATGTCAGGCGCTTTTATTTATGATTTTTATAAAAGCCGTGATTTAATTTTAAATGGCGGCGTTGGTATGGATATTGTCATTGGCTTTATTGCAGCCTTTATTGCAGGTGCAATCGTTGTGCGCTTTCTATTAGACTTTGTCTCAAAACATGGGTTTGGCTTTTTTGCCTGGTGGCGCATAGCAGTGGGTGGGCTGGGTCTAATTGCGCTAACAATGATGAATTAACCTCTTGGGTGCGCTTTTTGGTAGCTTTCTAACAATTGCTCACTATCAACTTTTGTATATATTTGTGTGGTTGAAAGAGAGGCATGGCCGAGTAACTCTTGAATTGTGCGCAAGTCGCCACCTTTGCTCAGCAGATGAGTAGCAAAGGAGTGACGCAAGGCATGTGGGGTAGCAGATGGTGGCAGGCCAAGCGCAGAGCGCAATTGCACAACACGGCGCTGAATAAGGCGGGCAGATAATACTCCCCCCTTAACACCCTTAAACATTGGCTCTTTAGCATTTAATGGAAATGGGCAGAGCTTTAGATAGCTCTTAATTGCCTTTTCAATTGGTTGCATAAGCGGCACAAGACGCATTTTATTACCCTTGCCAATTATACGCATTGCATTAGCTTCAATATCGGATTTACTTAAGGCTAAGGCTTCAGAAATACGCAACCCCGCTCCATAACAAAGACTAAGCACAGCAATATCACGAGCGCTCACCCAAGGGCTTTCTTCTAACTCATCAATTAACGCAATGGTGTTTTTAGCTTCATCAACGCTAAGGGCTTTTGGCAGGCTTTTGCCAATTTTTGGGGATCTAACAATGCTTAAACTTTCATTTTTAATAATATTTTGCCGCTCTAAATAGATAAAAAAACTTTTTAAAGCTGATAAAGTGCGGGCTAAAGAGCGCGAACTAACATTTTGATTTCTTCGGTATGCTAAAAAGCTACGAAAATCTGTTGGCTTTAAGTCTTGCAATATTTTTAAATCTACCCTCGCCTGATAATGTTTTGCAATAAAAGCAATAAACTGAGCTATATCCCGTTGATAAGCATCAATAGAATTAGCTGCCAAACGGCGCACGCTTTTCATCTCGCTAAGCCAAGACTTAATATGAGTTGTGGTCTTTTTGTCGGAATAAAGGGAAAAATCGCTCATAAGAGGATAATGAGTTATTTACGTTAAGTAAGTGAAAATAAAAATAAAGATTTATAATCACTTGCCTATATTCTTATCGTTTTCTCAGGGATACATGATTTATTGTGTGATCAGCACTTTTTGTTAAAATCAAATCAGCTCGGCCGCGGGTTGGCAAAACATTTTCCTTCAAATTTGGCAAGTTAATATTATTCCAATATTGAGTGGCAAGCTCAAGAGCTTCGCTTTCAGTAAGTTTAGAAAATTGGTGAAAGAAAGAATTTGGATCAAGAAATGCGGTTTTACGAAGACTATGAAAACGCTCAATAAACCAATTCTCTAGGTCTTTTTCATTGGCATCAATATAAATTGAAAAATCAATAAAGTCCGATGCAAATGTAATTGGCTTACCATCTTTTGGCAAATCCCCCGCCTGTAAAATATTCAACCCCTCAACAATTAAAATGTCAGGCCGATCAATATTTTGCTTCTCACCTTCAACAATATCATAAATTAGATGAGAATATACTGGCACGCTAACATTAGGCTTGCCTGATTTAATATCGGCCAAAAATTTAACAAAACTTGCCCTGTCATAGCTTTGTGGAAAGCCCTTTTTTTCCATTAAACCTTTTTTTTCAAGCTCAATATTTGAGAATAAAAACCCGTCCGTTGTCACTAATTCAACCTTTGGCGAATTTGGCAAACGTTGTAATAATGCATGCATGATACGTGCTGTAGTGGACTTACCTGCTGCAACCGAGCCAGCGACTCCAAAGATAAACGGCACTTTATCACCATTTGTGCCTAAAAACTGCGTTGAGGCGTGATGAACAGCCTGCACCGCCTCAACGTAAAACGAAAAAAGACGAGTGAGGGGAAGATAAATTTCTTGCGCCTCAACTAACGAGATAGGGTCATTTAAAGCTCTTAAACGCTCAATGTCTTTTGCAACCAAAGTCATTGGCTCATCAGCCCGCAGTTTTGCCCATTGTTCTTTGGTAAATTGATGATATGGCGAAAGTTCAATACTCATATTATTTACGTGATGCCTTTTCGCTTAAACCAGATTGTGCGGTGCGATTTTCTAGCTCATTCATAACCTCTTCAAGATCAATTTCAGAGGCTTTTAATAAAACCAATAAGTGATAAAGCACGTCTGCGGCCTCTTTTGTAAGCTCGTCTTTATCATTGCTTGCAGCTGCAATTGCCGCCTCAACTGCTTCCTCACCCAATTTTTGAGCGCATTTTTTAACGCCCTCTTCAATCAATTGCGCGGTGTAAGAATTATCTGGTGAAGCGCTAGCGCGTTGCAAAATAATTTGATTTAATTTTTCAAAAGTAAAACTCATAAATTATATTCCTAAATAGAGCAGCTAATCTTGGCGCATTGTTAATCTTGACGCATGGCAATGCCGCTTTTTTCTATATATTGTTTTGCCTGAGCAATTGAAAAAGTGCCGAAGTGAAAAATAGAAGCCGCAAGCACGGCACTTGCATGACCCTGTTTTACACCTTCAACTAAATGCTCAAGATTACCAACCCCACCAGATGCAATCACAGGAATTTTCACTGCATCAGAAATGGTGCGGGTCAATTCAAGATCAAAGCCAATTTTTGTGCCATCACGATCCATTGAGGTAACTAATAACTCACCTGCTCCACGCTTTTGCATATTTTTAGCAAATTCAAGCGCATCAATTCCGCTAGCTTTACGCCCACCATGGGTATAAATTTCCCATTTATTTTTCTCACTATTTTCTGTTTTTCTTGCATCAACCGAAACAACAATACATTGATTTCCAAATTTATCCGCGGCACGATTGATAAAATTTGGGTCTTTTACCGCGGCAGAATTTATTGCAACTTTGTCAGCACCGCATAATAAAAGCTTGCGAATATCTTCAATTGTGCGCACCCCACCGCCAACCGTAAGCGGCATAAAACAATGCTCAGCTGTGCGCTCAACAATATCAAAAATAGTGTCCCGGTCTTCATGCGTTGCAGTAATATCTAAAAAGCATAATTCATCTGCCCCCGCTTTATCATAAGCGATTGCCGCCTCAACAGGATCACCTGCATCAACAAGATCAACAAAATTCACGCCTTTGACTACACGGCCGTTCATAACATCAAGGCAAGGAATAATTCTGGTTTTAAGAGTCATTTAAGCACCCCCAGTAAATCTATTAAGGACGGCCGTCTTTTTTGTTTTGCGCGTCCTCATGGCTTCGCCACTGCGGGCGTCGCATGCGTCCTTAACATCAAGGCAAGGAATAATTCTGGTTTTAAGAGTCATCTTTTATACTCCCAAGAGCAGGCTAAGCGCCTCTGGCACATTAATACGCCCATCATAAAGCGCCCGTCCTGAAATTGCTCCCTCTAATATTTGCATTTCTGGCCTTGTCATTATTTCTATATCGTCCATTGAAGCTAGGCCACCTGAGGCAACCACGGGAATTGAAACACTATTGGCTAACTCAAGCGTGCTATCCCAATTGATACCAGTTAAAATTCCATCTCGATCAATATCGGTATAAATTATTGTTGTAACCCCTACCCCTTCAAAACGTTTTGCTAACTCAATAGCGCTTAGCGAAGATGTTTGAGCCCAGCCTTCAACCGCAACTTTTCCACCCTTGGCATCAATGCCAACTGCGATTTGATTGGGGAATTTTTTACATGCCTGTTTAACTAATTCAGGGTCATTTAGAGCAATTGTTCCCAAAATCACCCTTGCTAGACCTTTATCAAGCCAAGCTTCAATATGCTCAAGCGTGCGAATTCCACCGCCTAGCTGCACGGGGAAATCCACCGCGTTTAATATCTCTTCAACCGCCGCACCATTTACACTTTCACCTGCAAAAGCGCCATTGAGATCTACCACATGTAAATATTCAAACCCTTGATCTTCAAAAGACTTGGCTTGTGCTTTTGGGCTATCATTAAAAATAGTTGCCCTATTCATATCACCAAGCTCTAGGCGCACACATTGGCCATCTTTAAGGTCAATTGCAGGAAATAAAATCATGGCTTCCACCTCAAAAAATTTTCTAATAAAATAATACCAAGCTTTTGGCTTTTCTCTGGGTGAAATTGTGTGCCGACAATATTATCTTTGCCAACCATGGCAGTTATCTGTCCACCATAATCAGAAGAGGCGATTAGATCGCTCTCATTTTCAACCTCCATATGATAGGAGTGAACAAAATAGGCGTGCAATCCATCTTTTCCGCTTGGAATGTTTTTTAACAACTCATGGGTTTGATTAGAATTTAGTGTGTTCCAGCCCATGTGTGGAATTTTTAGATTTTTATCATTTGGCTTAATGGGTTTTACCTCGCCCTTTATCCAGCCCAAACCCTTATGATTGCCTTTTTCAAGCCCAGCGTCTGCCATCAGCTGCATACCAACGCAAATGCCAAGAAAAGGCACGCCGTCACACTTCACACGCTGTTCTAAAATTTCACCAATATTGGCAATAGAAAATAATCCTTCATAACAATCAGCAAATGCACCAACACCTGGTAGGATTATCCGCTCGGCTTTGTTAATCACTTCAGGTTGATTGCTAACAATAATTTCTAGTGGCAAATCAAGATTTTTTGTAGCTTTTTGCAAAGCTTTTTGGGCAGATCTTAAATTACCAGAGCCATAATCTATTATGACAATATTTCTGGTCATTTTGGCGCGTCCTGCGATTGCTTATTGTTTTCAAAATCTTGCGATTTTATGCGATATTTCACCCAAACAACTTGGCTTTCCTCATCATTTTGAGCAATTATATCACCCTGAGAAGTAAAACCTTTACGCATTTTTGCTCTGGCCAAAATTGCTGGTGCTTCAAAGCCAATCCAAACTACAATTAAAAGATAAATCCAAAAAACAGCTTCTGATCCAATCAATGGGCTAAGAAAACTAAGGCCAATCATTGCCGCTACAAAAAGCGCTAACTCAACCCAAAGATTATGCGCCATTGCCCAAATTGGTGGCAATAAACAAGCAAACCAAGAAAATTTTTCGACAATTATCAAACTGTCATCGTCACTGATATTCATGACATTTGCGTTCTGTTGTAAAAATATTCGATAAATCGACATGAGTAATATCCACTTTATAAATCTATAAACTACCCTTGGTAGAGGGAATAGCATTTGGGCTTCTTGGATCAATTTCTAAGGCAGTTCTTAATGCACGTGCAAGTGCTTTAAAACATGCCTCGGCAATATGGTGATTATTATCGCCATAAGGCACTTCAATATGTAGAGTAATACCTGCATTCATCGCAAAAGCGTTAAACCACTCACGAAATAATTCCGTATCCATATCGCCAACTTTATCGCGGGTGAAATTTACATTCCAAACAAAAAATGGCCGCCCCGATACATCAAGCGCAACGCGCGCCAATGTTCCGTCCATCACCAAATCAGCGCTAGCATAGCGTTTAATACCTTTTTTATCACCCAAGGCCTGCTTAATCGCCTCGCCTAAAGCAATGCCTATATCCTCAGCCGTGTGGTGAAAATCGATATGGAGATCACCCTTGGCTTTCACCTCTATATCAATAAGTGAATGTTTTGCTAATTGATCTAGCATGTGGTCTAAAAATCCAATGTCGCTATCCATATTGTGCACACCAGTGCCATCTAGATTAACGCTGACAAAAATGTCGGTTTCATTGGTTTTTCTGTTTATTTCGCTTTTACGCATTTGTTTATTTAACCCCAAAAAGAAGATATGATTGATTTAGCAGTTTATCTTAACAACTTAAAGCCTTATCATAACAGATAGTTTGTAATTATTTTATTGCTACTTATATTAAGGCTCAATAGCAAAGAATTTTAAAGAGGTTTATGAATGGCACAAGATGATTTTACTGGTTGGCATGGCACAACAATTGTAAGCGTAAGAAAAGGCAATAAGGTTGTTGTTGCAGGAGACGGGCAGGTCTCGCTTGGCCCAACAGTGATAAAACATAGCGCTAAAAAAGTTCGCCTACTTGCTGGCGGCAAGGTGATTGGCGGATTTGCTGGTGCAACGGCTGATGCTTTTACCCTATTTGAGCGTTTGGAAGCAAAGTTAGAGCAATATCCAGATCAGCTTATGCGTGCTTGTGTAGAATTGGCAAAAGACTGGCGAACTGACAGATATTTACGTCGTTTAGAGGCAATGATGTTGGTTGTTAGCGCCACTGATTCGCTGGTTTTAACGGGAACAGGTGATGTATTAGCGCCAGATGAGGGTATTATGGCTATTGGTTCGGGGGGTAATTATGCTCTTAGTGCCGCTTTAGCGCTTAAAGACAGTGATAAAAATGCCGAGGAAATTGCCAGAAAA
>JALSJY010000200.1 GCA_026989045.1 Hyphomicrobiales bacterium
ATAACCCATTTCATCCTTTTCGTTACGCACTAAAAGCAAACCAATATCGTGCGATTTAATCACTGCCCTATCATTAGCCGAGCCAGTGACGGCTATCTTAAATTTTCTAGGTAAAAATTGAAATTCTGGGTGATCGGTTGACCATTGGCGCAATAATTCTGAGCTTGGGCGGGGGTCTTCAATCTCATCAGCACAAGCGCCAGCAAAATGATCTGACGTTACATTTCTGACGCAATTTCCTGAACTTTGGATAGCGTGCATATTAACATCACTAAGCGCCTCAAGAATATCTGGCGCGTCTTTTAGTTTTGGCCAGTTAAATTGAATATTTTGCCGCGTGGTAAAATGCCCATAATTCTTATCCCATTTATCAGCAATATAGGCTAGTTGGTGCATTTGGGCAGAATTTAGCGTGCCGTAGGGAATATTAACCCGCAACATATAGGCATGCAATTGCAGATAAAGCCCGTTCATTAAGCGCAAAGGTCTAAATTCACTCTCATTAAGCGAGCCATCAAGCCTTCTTGCTACCTGATTGCGAAATTGGCGAACTCTCTCTTTGACAAAATCTTTGTCGAATTGATTATAAGTATACAATTATCTAGCCCTTAGTTAGATGTTGCCTGTTTGCCGTGAAAATAATTTGATGGTCCTTTAGAGCGGAAAATCTCGCGAAAATGTAATGGGACTATTGCTTCTGATTGTAAAATAACATCGACTAAATATGGCCCAACAATTATATTTTGCTGTTGTTCTGCTTGCGCTAAAAGCTCGTCTGCTTGTTGTCGCGAATAGCAAACAACAGCGTGTGAATGACTGCGTGACCAATCAGTGTTTTTAGTAAAATACACAACATCGCCTTCTTCCAAGTCATTCGCTGTTACAATTTTTGGTTTAAATTTCTTAGGCAATTTTTTAGCTCCACATATTTTGCACAATTAGAATTATTTTCTATAATAACTGATTGAATAGGAATGTCATGGCTCCATGTTCCAATTTGAAGCTCATTCATAGAAAATATTTCCTTCCTAAGGGAGGCAAAAGAAATATTTATTGTTGCGAGTATGAATATTCAAACTATTATTTAGAAAGCAAAATTCAACATTCTCTTTGTCATTCTGAACGAAGTGAAGAATCTTTCGTAGTTTCATAAGATCCTTCACTTCGTTCAGGATGACAGGGGAGGCTTCGTTCGGCATGACAGAGCAATAAGGAAATATTCAAACTGTTATTTGTTCACATTAGACAACAAAAATTCTTGTTTGCTCTGAAATATAGAATTCTGTTTCTTTAACAAAAGAGGCATCACCTCTATCCTATTAGGAGCTTAATAAAAGGTCTACCTAATGGAAATAGAAACTAAAATTTTACTGGCACAACAGCTTAATGAACAAATGGCTCCCCTTTCACTTGTGGGGCGCATTTCTTTGATTGGTGAAAAATTTCCAAAAGCTGTTTTTACTACCAGTTTGGGGCTAGAAGATCAGGTTGTGACTTGGGCGATTGCGGCAATCGCCCAGCAAACAAGATCGATAAGAATTGCCACTTTACGAACTGGAAGGCTTTTCCTAACAACAGTAAAATTGCTTGCTAAAACAAAAAAACATTTTGCTTTAGATATTATTGAATATGCTCCAGATGCTAATGAGCTAAAAGATTATCTCAAAAAATATTCTCTTAATGGTTTTTATGAAAGCAAACAGGCGCGGCTTGCTTGTTGTTTTGTGCGCAAAATTGCCCCACTAAAAAGAGCACTAAGCGGAGCAGATGCGTGGGTAACTGGTTTGCGCAAGGAGCAATCTGTTAATCGAAGCAATATAGTTTTTGCGCAATATGATAGTGAATATAATCTGATAAAGCTTAATCCACTGGCTGATTTATCGCTTGCAGAGCTTACAAAAATTATTAGCGAAAACAATATTCCTATCAATCCATTGCATAAGAAAAACTACCCATCAATCGGGTGTGAGCCTTGCACAAGAGCAATAAAACAGGGCGAAGACGAAAGAGCTGGTCGCTGGTGGTGGGAAAAAGACGATAAACGTGAATGCGGATTGCACCTACCACAATCTGCCCCCTCACCTATTTCAATACAACATAGTGAAACTTAAAATGAGTAATATAGAAACAATCCAAAAACCACCGCTTGATCCGCATCTAAAAGCGCTTGAAAATGAGGCTATCTTTATTTTTCGTGAAATAGCGGCGGAATTTGAAAACCCAGTAATGCTTTATTCGGTGGGTAAAGATTCATCTGTTCTTTTGCATCTGGCTCGTAAGGCATTTTATCCGGGTAAAATTCCTTTCCCATTACTGCACGTGAATACTGGCTGGAAATTTGCTGAAATGATTGAGTTTCGTGATAGGATAATCAAGGAATATGAGCTTGATTTAATATCATTCACCAACCCTCGTGGCCCGAACGAGAATATTACCCCCTTTACTCATGGCTCGTCTGTCTATACGGATATTATGAAAACTCAAGCCTTGCGCATGGCGCTTGATGCGGGAAAATATGATGCGGCATTTGGCGGCGCTCGCCGTGATGAAGAAGCTTCACGTGCCAAAGAGCGGATTTATTCTTTTAGAACGCCCGATCATCGCTGGGATCCACGCAATCAGCGCCCCGAACTTTGGTCAATCTATAATGGCATGATAAAAAAGGGCGAAAGCGTGCGTGCTTTCCCTATATCTAATTGGACTGAAGCCAATGTGTGGCGATATATTAGAGAAGAGAATATTCCCATCGTGCCGCTATATTTCGCTAAAAAACGCCCCGTAATTGAACGTGATGGCATGTTGATTTTGGCAGAAGATAAGCGCCTAGAAGTTGCTGCCAACGAGGATATTCAACATATCGATGTGCGTTTTCGCACGCTTGGCTGTTTCCCTCTAAGTGGCGCTATTCGCTCAACCGCTACAAATATTGATGAAGTGATAGAGGAAATTGATGTTGCCACCGTTTCTGAGCGGCAGGGGCGAGCAATTGATAAAGATCAGTCCTCTTCTATGGAAATGAAAAAACGTGAAGGGTATTTTTAATGACTGTTTCTAATTTAGCAAAAAAACGCTTAGTGACAAAGAGCAAACCTCAACAGCTAGCCCCTTTGCGCTTTATCACTTGTGGCTCTGTTGATGATGGTAAGTCCACCCTAATCGGACGTTTATTGTGGGACACAAAGGCGGTTAAACAAGACCAAGCCGAGCGATTGCATAAAGACAGCCAAAAGGGCAAAGGCGGCTTAAATCTGCCTGAATTTGCGCTTTTATTAGATGGTTTGCAAGCCGAGCGAGAGCAAGGCATCACCATTGATGTAGCTTATCGTTATTTCTCAACACCAAAACGCACCTTTATCGTAGCGGACACACCCGGCCATGAGCAATATACTAGAAACATGGCAACTGGTGCTTCAACTGCTGATCTTGCAGTGCTGTTAATTGACGCTCGTATTGGCATTTTGGAGCAGACAAAACGCCACGCCATGATCGCCTCAATGATGGGTATTTCTCAATTTATTTTAGCTATCAATAAAATCGATTTAACAGATTATGATCGGCAAAATTTTGAAAAAATCACCACTGAGTTCAACAAATTTGCCCTCTCGCTTGGCATAACGGACATTACCGCAATCCCACTTTGCGCCCTTAAAGGTGAAAATGTAGTTGAGAAAGCTAGCGACACAATGGGCTGGTATGATGGGCCAAGCCTGCTTGAAACACTTGAGCTGGCAACCGTGCGCTCAAAACAAAGCGTGGGCTTTCGTATGCCAGTGCAAAGAGTTTGCCGCCCCAATGAAAGCTTTCGTGGCTATCAGGGGTCTGTCGCTGGTGGCGCTGTAAAGCCGGGTGATAGCGTGGTGATTTTACCATCAGGTCGACCTGCTAACGTCACAAAAATTGTCACTTTTGATCTAGTGCGCAATGCCGCCGTTGCGGGCGATGCAATTACATTAGTGCTTGATCGCCATGTTGATGTTGGTCGTGGTGATGTGATTAGTTCGATTGAGGCAAGGCCTGCAACAGGTTTTCATTTTGATGCAAATGTGATTGCGCTATGCGAGAATGGTATAGAGTCTGGCAAAAGATATTGGCTGAAATCATCAAGCAGGCGACAACGTGTGATGGTTGAACCATTTAGCGCAATCGACCTTAAATCTGGGCAATGGCAAGATATTGGGAGTGATATTGATAGTTTAGCGCTAAATAATATTGGCAAAGTCAGGCTTAATTTTGAAGAAATAGCTATTTTTGATTCTTATCAAGAAAATCGAGATACAGGCTCTTTCATTCTCATTGATCCCGATAATAATAACACCATCGCTGGTGGCATGATTACTGGTCAAACTAAAGATGTTGTGAAAATTGGTGATTTTAACAAGGATGAAGAAGTTGTCGTGCTGGCTCTTTCTCCTAAACTGGCTAAGAAATTGCAAAATAGTGAGGTTTTTGCTGCAATTAAAGACGATGTTAAGCAGATAACAACCACCAGATCAAAGTTTAATAAACTGATTTAGATATAGCAGAATATGATAAAATACATCAGCATATAAATCCAACAAGACGTAACAGCAGGCATAGCTAGTGAGTATAGGCTATATCAATATGAATTAGTGCGATATTAGCATTACTTGACAAAGCCAGCTGTTTTCAGCTTTTTGAGATTTGATATAATAAAATCCATTTCACTTTTTGCACCCGCCTCCTGCAAAATTGCAAAGCCACGCACATAATCATATTTAACACATTTTTTACCCATCCATTTACCGCCTGCATAAAGTATTCCCAACCTGACTTTAGCGAAGTGATTTAACTTTGATGCTGCAATAATGTCATCGCACGTGACCTTTCTTAAGTCATTAGGTAGCCCTTTCCTTTTTACTCGAGCAATAAGTTAATGTTTCTTAGGCTCATTATATTCGAACGGAAAGCCAAAGCTGTAGAACATATTGGCTTGTGGAGCTGAAATAGCTGAACTAAAGATAATTAGAAAAGATATATTAAAAAAACAAATTTTCGCACAAATAACCCCTAAGCTAAATCATTAAAGTAACAAGCCATAGCAATTGCAACAATATATTCTTATTGCACACTATTATAATATTTTCTCTTTCAGCCATTAGATTAAACTCCCATGGCTAAGCAATGGGTATGGATAGAAGTTCGAGATAAGTATAAATGTTGGTGTTAATAAGAGGAAATGGAGCGGGTGATGAGAATCGAACTCACGTATTCAGCTTGGAAGGCTGCTGCTCTACCATTGAGCTACACCCGCTTTACCAATGGCAATATTAAATGATGGTGGAGGAGGCTGGATTCGAACCAGCGTACGCTAAGCGAACGGATTTACAGTCCGTCTCCTTTAACCACTCGGACACTCCTCCAAAATCATTTAAAAGCCATTTAGCTTTATTGAATATAATAAAACATTCAACTTGCGGTTTATGCTAGTCTATAGGCTTGTTTGTCAATATCAAAAATGACTAAAAGGTAACTCTTGTTACAAAAATATAAATTGAAAAGTTAAGAAGATTATGAGCAGAAATAAATTTCCTCCAAAAAACAAAAAAAATAACCCATATATTCCTCAGCATAAACGCCAAGATGGGCCATTATTTCTTTATGGAATTCACACCGTAAGAGCCGCACTAGACAATGAAAAACGTAAAAAAATACGCCTACTTGCAACCCCTAATGCACTTAAAAGGCTTGAAGAAAAAGGGCAGCTACCCAAAATTAAAATAGAGTCAACAAGCCCAAAACTCCTTGACCAATTGCTTGGGCAAGATGCCGTTCATCAAGGCGCTGTGCTTGAGGTTGAGCCTGTTGAGCGAGATCAGATTGATGATATTTTTGGCGCTAAACTAGTTCTAGTTCTCGATCAAATAACAGATCCGCATAATGTTGGGGCAATATTGCGCTCTGCCTGTGCGTTTGGCGCTGATGGCGTGATTACTACCGCAAGATATGCGCCCAATGAAACAGGCGTGCTAGCTAAATCAGCATCAGGTGCGCTTGACCTCATACCCTTTATTGAAGTGAGCAACCTATCCAAAACTCTTGAAAAGCTAAAAGATGGCGGAATGACAATATTAGGCTTAGATAGTGAAAGCGCCTCCCCTCTTTCAACAAAAATAAATTATGATTCGGTTGCGCTTATACTTGGCGCTGAGGGAAAAGGTCTTAGGCAAAAAACCAGGCTAACCTGTGATGAAATGGTGAAGCTAGATATGAAGGGAGAAATTAAGAGTTTAAACGTCTCCAACGCTGCCGCCATTGCTCTGTTTGCAATTACTGCAAATAATTAAATTCTCTTAATCAAGTAACAAATAAAAGCCCAACTGATAGAATGTCTTAACTTGCCTTGCTAAGCAAAAGAGAAGCGTTCCGTCAGTTGGGCTATTTTTTCTGATTCTTCACCAGCTACAAAGGAAGGAGAGTAGATGATAAAGATTTCAGAAAAATACTAGTTAGCTTTTGATTTCGATATTTTGTAATTTTTAATCGTTATCGTTATCATCGTCATCATCATTATCATCGTCGTCATCATCATCGTCGTCATCATCATCGTCGTCATCATTATCATCATAATCATCATCGTCGTCATCATCATAATCATCGTCGTCGTCATCATTATCATCATAATCATCGTCGTGGTCATTATCATCATAATCATCATCACTTGATGAATTTGAATTAAAATATTCTGATTCACATTCGATGACACCTTTTATTACGGCACCGTCATTAAATGTAAATTGAACAGCATTTTTTGAGTTTTCAGCTTTATCAGCACAGAATTTAACTAAACTATTACGCGGTATTAGGTCATTGATAGAATCTGCAAATGCAGGACCAGATGCTGCAGCCAAGATGCCTATAAGGGCAATAGATGTTGCTAGTGACTTTTTCATAATTTTTTCCTTTTATTTCTTATTTTGCGCTGATTTGCGCCATGAATCACAATTAACACATCAATCCTGACCAAGCGGTGAGTAGATTGTCAGCGAAATGTCAGCTAAACCGTGCTATAGTATGCTTATGGATAGAAGATTATTTTTACATTATTTTACTGGGCTATTTCTTATGCCATCATTTTTAGCAACCGCATCTGCGTCTTTTGCTTCTGATGATGATGATGACGATGATGACGATGATGATGACGATGATGACGATGATGACGATGATGACGATGATGACGATGATGATCACGAAAACGCCCTAAGAGCTGTCAAATCAGAAGAAGCAATTTCTCTTAAACAAATGTTAAAAATATTTAGAAAAGAACATTCAGGGAAAATTATAGATATTGCTCTTTATGTGAGACGTAGAAAACTAACCTATCGCTTCAAATATCTTGATGACAACTCTTATGTGCGTAGACTATATTATGATGCTGCAACTGGCGAACAGGTGAAATAAATTATGCGCATTCTTTTGATTGAAGATGACGTAAGAATTGCCAAAAATATTATCTCAGCGCTTGAGTTAGCTGGTTTTGTTGTTGTGCATGAAAAAGATGGCGAAGAGGGCTGGTTTACTGGCTCTAGTGAAGCATTTGATGCAATTGTTCTTGATCTTGGTCTGCCAACTCTTGATGGGCTTACAATTCTTAAGCGCTGGCGCAAAGAGAATTGCATCACTCCTGTGCTAATTCTAACGGCTCGTGGAAATTGGGACGAGCGAGTTGAGGGAATAGATGCTGGGGCTGATGATTATTTGGCAAAACCATACCGCCCAGAAGAATTAGTTGCGCGCGTTAGATCGCTTGTTAGGCGTTCATCAGGTCACGCCTCCCCAACTATTCAAGTCGACAATATTATACTTGATACTAGGCAAATGCGTGTATCAAGAGATGGCCAACCAATTCCCCTCACCCCACAAGAGTATAGACTTGTTTCTTATTTAATGCATAAAAGAGATAGGGTTGTTGACCAAATGGAATTAACCGAACATCTTTATTCGCAAGATTTCGAACGTGATTCTAATTCAATAGAAGTTCTTGTTGGTAGGGCTCGTAGAAAATTGGGCAAGAATTCAATTAAAACAAGGCGTGGCTTTGGTTATATTATGGAAGAAAATGAAGAGAGTGGTGACAAGCCAGCTAGCAGGTAAATTGTGAAACCTACCTCTTTACGACTAAGGCTTTTTGCAGCCTCTGCTACATCTATAATCATAGCACTTTTTATTGCTGGATTAGCAATTTCTGCGCTTTTTGCAGCCCATGTTGAAAGCACATTAAAAGATAATCTCTCAAACCAATTTGATAGGCTTGTTGCACTAATTGACCCTGAAATAGAAACTCCAACCTTAAAGTCACCTCTTGCAGACCCTCGCTTTGCAATACCCTATGGCGAGGTATATTGGCAAATCACTGATGTTAAAACAGGCACACGTTCAAGATCACGCTCAATGTGGGACGAAGAATTTAACCTTGAAGATAAAAATCTATTTGATGGTAAATTACATATAACCAATATACTTGACCCAGAAGGCACGCTTGCCATTGCATATATTCAGCGTCTGCAATTTGAAAAAAACGATGGCTCTTTTAGAGAGTTAGATGTTATTTTAGCTGAAGATTTAAATCATTTTTATAAGGCAAATAAGAAATTTAGAGTTGATTTATTGCAATCCTTAGCAATCCTAGCTACTGCACTTTCGCTTGCTGCTTGGGCGCAAATTACACTGGGGCTATCACCCCTTTCTGCAATTAAACGAGATATAATTGCCATTCGCACTGGCTCTAAAAACAGAATGGCAAAAAACTATCCCCCAGAGGTAATGCCATTAGTTGATGAAGTTAATGAATTGCTCGACACGCAGGATAAATCCATTAGCTTTGCCAGAACAAGAGCTAGCAACTTAGCCCATGGCCTAAAAACAGCTCTTACCGTGCTTAATTCAGAAGTAGATAATATTGCAAAATCTGGCAATAAGGAAAGCGCTGAAACAGTTGCAAAAAGCACACAGGAAATGTCGGCAATAATAGATCATCAATTGCGCCTGTCACGCTTAAAAACCCGCTCAAGAGCCAATCATTTTAACACTCCCCTGCTTAAGCAAGTTAAAAGCGTCATAAACACTCTAAAGCGAACTCCTCAGGGCGCTGAAGTAAATTGGCATGTAGAAATAGATGAAAATTATAGCGTAGATATAGATAAGCCAGATTTGCTCGAATTGTTAGGAATAATAATTGAAAATGCTACTCAATGGGCAAAAAAGAATATTTACTTAAGTGCAAATATTAGTGGTGCTAATATTAGCCTTATTATTGAAGATGACGGCAATGGTCTTAGTAAAGAAAAAATTAAAATTCTTGGTCAGCGAGGTGTGCGTATCGATAGCAAGGGGTCAGGCACTGGCATTGGCCTCTCTATTGCCAATGAAATTGTTGCAATGAATAATGGAGAAATAAAATTCTCTCAATCACAAAAAAACGGCCTTAAAGTAGAAATTATACTGCCATTTTCTGCTTAAATAAAATATCGATAGTAAATTTGTTCGAGGAAATTTTGAATAATCTTAAAGTAGATTTCATTGGCGGCGCTATTGCGCATCGGTTTAAATTTGGTGGCGGGAGAAATCAGGCCTTACCAAAAGCAATCGGCATGAAAAGCAACAAAACCCCTCATGTAGTTGATGCAACGGCAGGGCTTGGGCGAGATGCGTTTTTATTGGCCTCATTGGGCGCAAAAGTCACGCTGATAGAGCGCTCATATCAAATGCATAAATTATTACAAGAGGGAATGCAACGCGCCCGTGAACATAGCGAAGAGCTAGGCGTAATTATTGATAAAATGACGCTTATCTATGGTGATGCAAAAGAAATATTGCCCACCTTAAAGCCAGAAATAGTGTTAATTGACCCGATGCACCCAGAACGTAAACAATCTGCCTTGGTGAAAATTGAACTACGTCAAATTCGCGAAATAGTTGGCACAGATGAAGATGCCAGTGAGTTAATGCAAATTGCATTAAAAACTGCCAGCAAGCGCGTGGTGCTAAAATGGCCGCAAAAAGCCAAACCTATGCTTGGCATTAAAACCCCATCACATCAAATTACCGGCAAAACTACCAGATATGATGTGTTTATAAAGTGAATTAGCAACACCCTCCCCTCTTTTTAGCTAAATTATTTACTTATTTAAAGCAATCATAGCGCAGGTGTATAAAGCCACAAACACTGCTAATGCTAGCGCCCCAAAGGCAAGCGCCCGCAGGAGAGCAGTTTGAAAATATAGACATTCGCATTCAGTTATAACCAATTCAGTTATAAGATAAATTATTCTTAAACGATGGGATTTTTTATATTGCAATAAAAATAAAACTCAGCTAACTAGCTCATATTAGAAAATGCTAATATAACTATTCTCTTCTATTAAAGGAATTTAAATATGAATAAAAGACTACCATGGCTGGCAGGTGGAGCGCTCTTAGGCGTTGTCACCTTGCTAGCTGTAATGATCGTAAAACCCGTGGGAGTTTCTACACAATTTGTAATTTTAGATGCTATAGTGTGGGATTTAATTTCACCTGATACAATTGTTGAGATGCCTGAAAATGCAAAAGGTTATGGCTCTGAAAATGCCTATCTTAACAATGGTGGCGGCAAATATGCAGCTAATGCAAAAAACCCATTAAATTATAGCTTTGTATTTGTAATTGCCATGATAGCTGGAGCTTGGCTTTCATCACTATTTGGTGGAGATAAAGCAACAGGCACACGCAAGGAAATGCCTGATGTGTGGAGAAAGCGTTTTGGCGACTCAAAAACCAAGAGGTATATTGCCACCTTTAGTGCTGGGTTTTTTGTTCTATTTGGCGCAAGGCTAGCTGGTGGTTGCACATCAGGGCACATGATGAGCGGCTTAATGCAAACATCGTTAAGTGGATATATATTCACCGTTGTAGCCTTTGCTGTTGGAGTTCCTGTTGCCATTCTTCTTTATCGTGGCGCTGGAAAAGGAGAATTATCATGAGTATCTTTTTAGCTATTATCATTGGCCTTGCATTCGGCTTTACATTAAATAGAATTGGTGCAACAAATCCACAAAACATCATCAACATGCTACGATTAACAGACTTACGCCTGTTCAAAGCCATTGCATTTGGCATAGGCTTATCTTCTGTTTTACTTTTTGGTGCCATGGCAATTGGCATAATAGATCCTGCCCATTTATCTGTTAAATCGGCCTATATTGGAGTTGCTCTAGGTGGAGCAATATTTGGGGCTGGCTTTGCTATTGGTGGCTACTGCCCTGGCACAAGCCTTGGTGGAGCAGCAGCAGGACGCAAAGACGCTTTGGTCTTCATTGTTGGCGGACTACTGGGTGCATTTGCCTACATGTTGAGCTATGGCTGGATTAAATCTACATTTTTGCTAGATAAAATTGCAGGTGGCAAAGTAACATTAGCTCTTACACCAAATGATAAATATGATGCAATTTTCTCTTCATTTTCAGGAACAATACTAGCAATTGTGCTGGGTGTAGCCTTTATGGTTTTTGCATTAGTGTTACCAAATACTCTTAGCAAGGGTGAATAAAGATTTATATTTGCTATATTAAACTAATTGAGGCTCTTTTAGAGCCTCTTTTTTTGTAATTATTTACACGCCCTTAATCCCATTTGCCAGCAATCTCCCTCCAAAGTCATTGTGTCCCTGACTTTCGTCAGGACAGGCTCCAGCCGCAATCCAGTGGAATTGTCGGCATTTACAAGTGTTAGTTTCTTACAATGATTTTAGTTGCAATCTTTTCTGGATTGCGGATCAAGTCCGCAATGACATTGCTTTTTTCAGCAAAATTGTTTTAGAAGATATCATCTGTAACATAAAAGAATAATACATTATATTCACGACACAATTATGGAATCGAATGCAACTATAAGCCTTTGTCAGGCAGGTTACTAAGAAAAGTCTAAACTTCTGCTTTGCGCCATTTCCATGCAGACCAAATAATTGCCAACATGCACGCCACTTCTATAGTTGCGATGAATATGTAGTGCGGCATTAGTGTTCCGCCGCCGACAACGAATATAATTGTTGTTATGCTTGCGATAATGTTTGCGAGGCGGTTTGCTTTATGTTTTAAGACTCTAGAGAGGAAAATCATGAAAATTGGGATTTGAATTTTTACTGCGCCAAATAGCATAAGGTAGGTTATTGGAATATCGCCTGCAAAACTTGCTAATTCCTCATGAATTCCCGGAACATATAATGACAGAATATCCGCAAAAGCCATATTTAGCATGACAATTATCCATAATAGCGAAAGCTTTACTCTTACATCCAATTTTTCCATTTTTCTTTCCTTTATTTTAAATCTATAAAATTATTTTCTACTTTTCTTCATACGAAAACACATCTTGCAACGGCACATTAAATGCCTTGGCGATCAAAAAAGCCAATTCTAGCGAAGGGGCATATTTGGCGTTTTCGATAGCGATAATCGTTTGGCGGGTTACGCCCACCTTTTCTGCCAGCTGTTTTTGTGTCATTTCATCATTGTCAAAGCGTAGGCGGCGAATATTATTGCTTACCTTGCTC
>JALSJY010000201.1 GCA_026989045.1 Hyphomicrobiales bacterium
TTACAAGATGTAACGCCTTTAGCTATTGAAATTGGCAATCGCTATGGTCTTGACCCTAAATTGATAATAGCACAAGCAGCGCAAGAGACTGGTTGGGGCAGGTCTGTTGCTGGGAATAATTACTTTGGTATAAAATCACATGGGCAGGGTGGTGGTAAAAATGTTGTCACTCATGAATATATAAACGGCAAGCGAGTAAAAATAACTGATAGGTTTAGGGAATATGGTGGCTTGCGTGATAGCATGGAAGGCTATGCTAATTTTCTTAAGAGCAACCCGCGATACGCCGATGTCTTTAGACAAAAAGGATTAGTTAATCAAGCAAACGCCATTGCAAAAGCTGGGTATGCGACTGATCCTAATTATGCCCGCTCTTTAATTAATATCGGGGGAAATATCAAGCTACCGCAAACAGCACAACAAGCTATTCAAATAGCCGCACCTATCCCACAAAATAGACCTGAAAGAATGGCGTTTGTTAACCAGCCTCCACTCCCATCTCTTGCACTTGATAAAAGAATGGCTAATTTCCCAGTTGATAGCGATATTCCTACACTTAGAGATGATATTGCGCCGCCACTACCAAGACCAAGACCTATACCATCGCCAAGACGAGTAGCGATGGCAAGCCTTACTAAACAATTAGGGCAGCCAGCAAACAATGATTTATCTGGTTATAATAAACTATTTAAAACAAAGCCAGCTAGCAATATAAGAACTAGTCCAATTATGGCTAATTTTAGCTCTCTTGGAAACTTAAATCAATTACAACCCCCAAATGCCGCTCCTAGAATAAATAGAATACCAATACCAAGATATCTCCCACCACGAGGTACGGCAAGAATCGCCAATGACTTCACTAAGGCTAATAACAGATTTGCAAGCATGGCAGGAGGCTTTAAAGATATGCGTAGTAATCCACTTCAATTACTTGGTAATAATGCTATGCAATCCCCTGCTTCAAGAACTATAGATAGAGGATTGAAAAATATATTTTTAGGTGATGGTAAACCAACAACGAATGCTAATTTTGCTGCAAGCACTGGTAGAACTTTAGATGAAATAAACACCTATCGAGCGAATAGAGCGGCTCGTGGTGGGCTTTCTATTCAACAATATCGTGACCAAGTAGATCCTAATTATTTAAGAAAAAGAAGGTAAAAATGGCTAAAAATCATATTTCAGATTTAGATATAATAGCTAGTAATAATAGCAAAATAATGGTGCGTTATTTTGAACGGCATAATGTGGTATCTACTTTTGAGAAAAATCTAACATGTAATGCCCATAAATGGGAAAGGAGATAGAAATATGCCCCGAAACGGATCAGGAATATATTCACTACCAGTAGGAACTAATGATTTCACTCCCAATACTACTATCGAAAGTAGCAAAATTGATACCTTGTCTGGTGATTTGGAATCTGATGCTAATACTGCAAGACCGATTGTTGTAGGCGGCACGGGGGCCACAACGGCGGCAGCGGCCTTAACGAATCTAGGCGCACAAGCTGATTTGGGCTATACACCAGTTAATAAAGCTGGTGACACCATGACGGGGAATTTAACACTTAGTGGTGGCAAAAGAATCATAGGTGGTTTTGGTGCAGCCACTAATAATGGAGTCTTAGATTGGAATGACCCAAGTAACGCAAGAGCTGGTTCTGGATACTCTTTGCTTCAAGGTTCAACATCGCTTAACGCACCTGACGCAACAGGTAATTATTTTCATTCATTCAGTTACGAGTATGGTAACACTGGAAACCTAACACAGTTTGCTATTCCTCGCATAACCTCTGCATCGCCGACAATACATTTTAGGTCTGTATATGCCGATGTGTGGCAACCGTGGGTTAAAGTGTGGACAGATGGTAATGATGGCTCTGGTTCAGGACTCGATGCGGATAAGCTAAGGGGTGCGGTTCCAGATACTAATGCAAGCGCAAATTCGATTGTCAAGAGGGATGCTAGTGGTTATGGAATCAATCCTTTACCCCCTGCGTTTTACATAGAACAAGCCAGCTTCGCATCTGGCACTGCCCGTATTGGCAATACATCTGTGGGTGCGCGTGTTGCAGATTTCAATCAAGGCTCACACGTTGCAACAAGTGGCATATTCACTGCACCTTTTGCTGGAACTTGGCTTTTTTCCACTGGGTTTATTGGCGCTGCTGGAGGAAGTCCTTGGCTCGCTCTCAACATTAACGGCAATCGTCAAGGGCACCCCATATTGAATTATGTAATGAGCACGGGGGTAGCAAAAACAATAACAGCTTACTTAAGTGCTGGCGACTCTGTTGACGCCGTATTTAGCGGCACATCTGCAACAATATATTCAGCCTTTTTCACAGGCCACTTAATTGCAAAAGGATAAAGCAAATGACAGAACTAAAAACAATTATTACAGACGCAGAACTAGCTGCCTTAGGGCTCGACATTGTCGATGTCCAAGCATGGCTTGATAATTTTGTGACTAACCGAGCAAGAGTCGCAAAAGAGGAGTGTAAATTAAAACCAGAATGGGCAACTGCTATGCAAAATCTGTTAATTGATGGCGGCGACATTAGTGACGAATGGGCTATTCTTGTCCAAGGCAAAGCCGATGGATTGTTCAAAACCGCGGCACAGGTTCAAAGTGAAGTGCAAGCCCTGCCTGTGGCAACGCCTTTGACTCCCCTAGAACAAGCGCTTACCAAGCGACAAATAAATGCCGCTCTTATTGATTCAGGCATTCTTGACCCTGAAGCATTCATTGTAAACGCAATCAATACAATTAGTGATGATGTGGTTAAAGCCAATGTGATGAATGACTGGGAAAATGCACCATCATTCACAAGAGATAGTGTGATGTTTAATGATACAGCAATGCTAACTGCTGTTAGTATGGACAAAGCAAAGATTGACCAGCTTTGGATGCTGGCAGTCACAAAGCCACAATAAGGATTTGTAATGAGCGTTTACACTAACTCATTAGCACTAAAACCTAAAGGCGATAAATGGGAACTCACCGCACCCCTTTGCTTCGAGATTGGTAAAAAAGGCAGCGGTTTATGGGTTAGCGCTCCCAGCGGCTTTGTTACGGATTTAGCAACTATCCCTTGGTTCGCGAGATGGGCATTCAAAACCAGTGACGCACGCTATGCAAAGGCTAGCACACTCCATGACTACACGCTAGAGCAGGGCTGGAACAGAATCGCTTCGGCGGCTTTGTTTGCTGATGCGCTTTTAGCCGATGGCGTCAGTTATTGGCGAGTTGTTGTAATGGGATTGGCAGTATTAACAAGGAATAAAAAATGAAACGTATAATAGCACATTGGACAGGCGGCACATATAAAGCAAACGCTATAGATAGACGGCATTATCACTTAATAATCAATGGTGACGGTAGCATTGTGAAAGGCAATAACCCTGTCAGCGCAAACGCTGCTATCAAAAAAGGCAGCCCATACGCTGCCCATACTAGAGGAATAAATACAGGCTCAATTGGCATTTCGGTCGCATGTATGGCTAAAGCTACAGAGCGTGATTTTGGCAATTACAAAATGACCAAAGAGCAATGGCTATCCATGTGTAAAGAGATAGCAAAATTAAGCAAGCGGTATAACATCCAAATTACTCGAAAAAATGTGCTTTCCCACGCAGAAGTGCAACGAGAGCTTGGAATTAAACAAAACAATAAATGGGATTTTACTTGCTTGCCTTGGTTTTCTAATAAAATACTTGGTGCAAGAGTTGTGGGTGATCTAATGCGAAAGCAGGTTAGAGAGTATATTAGAACCCCTAATAGCGCCATTGTCTACAAGCCTAGCGCCCCTAAAGAAGTTAAGCGCCCATCTAGCACACTTAAGAAAGGCTCAAAAGGCAAGTTAGTCACTAAACTACAAGAAGATTTAATTCTTCTTGGTTTTGATCTTAAAATTGATGGCGATTTTGGCAAGAATACGGAACTAGTTTTATCAGCGTTTCAGGAAAAGCATGGATTAAAACCTGACGGGGTTTATGGCTCTAAAACAAAGGCAGCAATTAAAGCGGCTTTGGGTGAGAAATTAAAGCCATTACCACTAGTCAAGGAAAGCTTGACAGCTAAAGCTAAAAAACCAACTGCTGGGAAATCCCGAACAGTTCAAAAGCCAACTGGTAAGAAATCCTTACAGGTTCAAAAAAAGAACTTTATAATTATAATAATTGAGTTTATTGTTCGGTTAATGAAAGGCAAATAAAATGGAAAATATAATTACAGGCGTAGCTTTTGTGTTGCCTATTATAATTGTTTTGGTTATGGCTTGGTTTGATAGGGTTTTCAAAGGTAAGAAAACTTACACACAAGGGGCATTGGGGTTGTTTGGCGCATTGCAATTAACGGATTGGGGGTTTATTCCTCAAAACGCTGCAACGGCGCTTGTTGGCGGTGTTGGCATTGCTGTTTTTATTGCATCATCTCTAACCGAGAGAGCAAAATGATTGAATTTTTATTCTCACAATTTGGGGGCTACTTGGCGGCTGGTGTTGGGGCGCTAGCCGCCTTGGTTGGGTTTTATCTAAAAGCCAGAAGTGACGGCAAGAAAGCCGAGCAAAACAAACAACTCAAGCAGGAGTTAAAAGACAGAAAAACCATAGAAGATGTTGCACGTAAAACAGGCTCAATGACAGAAGAAGAGATTGACCAAGAGTTAGGAAAGTGGGTCAAAAAATGAAACTAGCGATTATATTATCAGCAACATTGTTTTTAGCTGGTTGCTCAACGCTTCAAACCAGTGCGCCAATTTGCTCAACACTTCCTATTTATTTAGATGCTGATTTTGAGAATAGATGGACAGCAGCAGAAAAGCGGCAAGTTTTAATTGTGAATAAATCTTACGAAGAGATATGTTAATAAAAGGCAAATAATATGGGGCAAATCGCAGAATGGTTAGCGCAATTCAAAACGGCAACAATATTACCAGCCGTTGTTGGTGGAGCAATTGCTATCCTTTTAGAAAAGTCACGGCATACGTGGGGCACTGCCCTTATCGCATTGCTTAGTGGGGTTTTTGTCGCATATGTAGCAACTGATTCGATTGTCGAATATTTAGGCTGGGAGGGCAATGCAAGCAGCACTGTCGCCGCTGTTCTGGGTATTACTGGCCGCAATCTAATCATGTGGATATTAGTTGCAAGCCGTGACCCATTAAAGGCTTGGAAAAATCGCAAATAACATTAACTAAATATTCACTTCTTTAGTTTATATTAGATTCATCAATAAAAAAAGGTGGATTTAATAATGATACAATTCTTAAAAGACTTACTAGCATTTGCAATGCTATCAGGCATGCTCTTAATCTTTATGATTATGTTCTGGTGATTGATATGATCACTCAAGAGCAAGCTAACACACTTTTAACTATGTGGCATAATGGCAACAAAGAAGAGGCGATTGCGCTAGCAGATAAGCTAAACAAATAGTAACTGGCAAGCCGCTAATCTTAGAAGGCGAAGCTTTAATCATTTATATCCTTGTCATTAGCAAAGTAAAAATCATTGCTATCGCTTTTTTTCTGAAAGCCACGTGATTGTAACTTTCTTTGGTTTATTATTCTGCTTCTTTTTTCAATAGGCTTACGTGGTTTTACAGCCCGCTTTTTTTGCGGCGGCTTGCTTTCTAAAACCAAAACACCGTCAGCAACCATTTTCTTTTGAGTGCGAATAATAGCATCTAAATGAATTAAATCACGCTCTGCTTTTGTGTGTGTTTTTGCATAGCCATGGTCAACCCAATCATGACAAGGGTAGCACGAATAACACGCATGTATATTCAAATGTTTCATAGCCATACCAGCGCCGTTTAAATGCGCTAATATGGTTTGGTCTTTGTCATGCGAGCAATTAGGCGTGCGAACTAAGCACTCTTGCCCTCTGGCACTCCTTGTGTATTTATCTTGTTTTACCACTGCCAACTTCCCCTTTATGTCAAAAAGGTATTTCCCCTTCTTCGGCGGGGATATTCCCAGCATTGGCATCTTGCTTGCCACCAGTTCTATCGTATCCCGAGCCGCCACTGCTACCTTGAAATGTTAGATCATTAACGCTTAATTGCAGATAAGCTTTACCATCATGCTCTCGCGCAGAAACCCGCCCTGTTATTGTCAGTTTAGAGCCTTTAGAGATATACCCCTCTAAAGCAGTAGCGCGCTTACCCCAAATAGAGCAATCAAACCAAGTGGCATCACGCTTATTGCCCTGTTTGTCTTTTCCATTGCCAACTGCAAGCGGGAAACTTAATATAGCGTCACCGCCTTGTGTGTGTCGTAACTCTGGTTGTTTCCCAACATTCCCAGCTATAATTGTAATATTCATGATTTACTTTCCTTTCGTATAACCCCTTTTATTGTGTGGGGGTTCATCTTCATAGCGATAGATATTGCAAGAGGAAGATAGCACCTGGACAATTCTAATATTATTTTATGTCTAACAAAAGCAGTTTCCCTTCGTCTTGACATCACTTCATACCACCCAAATCCTGCATTTTTTATGATAGGCATAGCTATTTTCTTCAGCTCGGGGTGTGACAAATACCTTTTCATCAGCCACCCCCAGCTTTATTTTTTAACCACGCTTCCCATGGATTGTAACCAAGCCATTTTTCTGCAACTAATTCAGCTCTTTGAAAAACTAAATTGTATTGCTCTTGCTCCATATTTTCAAATGCAATGCTATCTGCATTCACGCTAATACTGCCATCAATATTATATTGGGCTGTCTTAAATCCTAAATGAATTAAAAAAGCGTCACTAAGATGGCGACTTGTTGGATATTTGGAAATCATATCATCATCAAAATTATGAACAGCAAGCGCTAAGCCTGCCCACCAAAGATTTAACTGTTTGTTAGACCGTCTTTGAGTTATTTGAACAAACAAGTCTTTGCTTTTTGGCAATCCTTCTAGCCTCTCCTCTGAATAAGGGCAGAACGGCACAAGGCAGTTGCTCTCAACTCTCATAATCAATGGTGGTTTTTTACTCATCGCCAGAGCCAGAGCCATCAATCATTCCTAGCGCAATTAGATAAGAATCAAGGACTGCCTCTTGGTCAAACCTATCAGCTTGGCTCATGGCTCTAATTTTCACAACTTGGCGCAATATTTTTGCATCAAAGCCATTGCCCTTAGCCTCGGCATAAACTTCACGAATATCATCACAGATGTTACGCTTATCTTCTTCAAGGCGTTCAATGCGTTCAACGATTGACTTTAATTGTGTTTCTGGATTGTTTGCCATTTTTTATTCTCCTATTAGATTGTTATTGTTTTATTCATAATTTGTAAGACTTTCACTACCTCCCATTTCTGGTGGCTCTTCATCGAAAGGTGATGAGCCTTCTTGCTCATCATTAAACTTTGTTTCTTCTGGATAAACATAACCACGAGTTTCAGTGTCATAATCCATGCCCAATTCAGCGGCTCTATCAACTACCATCTTAGAAATATCCCGCCCTCCTTTTTTAGCCCGATCGAGTATATCATTTATTTCACTAGATTTTTCAATCTTTGGCAAAACCTCCTTAAACCATTCAACTTCTGATTTTCTTTCAACTTGCTCTTTTGATAAAGAGTTTAGTTTATCTTTTATCTTTTTAATAACATTGGCTAAATTAGTTTCAAATTCAGCAGAAGTTGCTACTGGGATTGTTAAATCATTTAGATTGGCAGGGTCTTTCCCAAACGAACTTTCAGTTGGTGAAAAAATTAAATGCCGTTCTTTATTATAAATTGAAATTCTAGCGATAACATCGGAATCGGTTAATATTAAGTCTTTACTACCACCTTGAATTTTAAGCCGCTCTTTGATTTCGTCACCGTCATTTTTTTCGTCCATGTGAGAAATTAGAACAACATCTTTCCCAAAACTATTTAATAACTTTAGAAAGGCTCTAAACCTAGCGCCAAGCTGACCCCAGCCCTGCTGATTTAAAGTTCCTGAATATGAAAGCTTTTGGTTTTTAGCAATAATATCTAATGCCAAAAAATCTAAAGCCTTGCCAACAGTATCAATAATTATTGTGTCAAAATCTATTAAATCGTCTTTTGATATACTAGCAACATCTGCCCAACTATCAACCTGAACAACATCTTTCCTGTTGCTGGCTCTATATGAGCCTTTGTCAAAATCTAACAGCAATGGTTTTGATGACGTAAATGCTAAACTCGTTTTTCCAAGCCCAGGTTGCGAATAGATTGTAAAACAAATATTCTTAATTTCAATTATTTCATCTGCTTTGGTAACTTTTAACATTATATCACCTTACTTTCTGCAATAAACTTCACACCGTTAATTTCTTTGTTGCCAGTTCTTTCTTCTTCTTTTGCGAGTTGCAATACCAGCGCTTCAAAATCATGCCTGTTTTTTTGCCAGAAGTATTTAACCGCTAAGTTCAAATCTGTAATTTCAGGGCGATAAGTTGTTCTAATACCAGCGGCTCTACCTCCAGTGTTAACATTAGCCTTTTGCTTGGCTTGACGTTTAGCAAAATCTTCTGCCTGTTGCACTTGCTCATCTAATTCGTTAGCTTTTTCACGAGCGGCAATGTCGCCAGCGCTTGCTTGTAATTCTGCATTGGCTTTGGCTCTTAACTCTTCTGCCTCATTTAGTCTATAATTCGAAATATTATGCTTAAACACTCTAAATTTATAGGCGCATACCAGTGGATTATCTGCCCAAAGTGGTTTTCCTTTGCTGGCATATATTTTATCCCATAATTTAGCATAAGTTTCTTGAGGTGATAGTTCTGAATATTCATCTAAGCCTTCTGCCTGTGCGTCTTTTAATGTAATATCTTGCAGTCGCTCGACTTTCACGCCTATAATTTCAAGAGTTATTCTTGATGTCCATTTTGGCATAAATATTGACAGCCCCCACTTAGTGCCTCTAGCTTCGTCATAAAACCCATTTTTATCACAAATTGCAACGTCTGGCTCTGTTGCACGGTATAGTGGGATTATTAAGCGCTCGCCATCTAATTTGAACGGTCTGTCTGTTGGAGGCAGTGGATTTTCAACATAATCACTATTACACTCTAATACGAATGCTTCCCGAACCCAAATCAAATCACCAATAGCATATTTAGGCTTATCACCTTGCCGTCTGGTTTGCGTTTTGCGACCTTCTAACAAGGCTCTAACCATATCGCCTTGAAATATTATTGCGCTATTTTTCATTTTCTATTCTCCTTTGTTAGCGATGCAGTGGCCAGTAAGTCAAAGCGCCCGCCAGCCAGCTAGTTGATATTTAATGCACGAGCGAATACGCACCTCAAAAGTTCATCGTCTATCTTTTACTGCATCTTTAGTTTGTTTCCCAGCCCGCACAAACCATAAAGCGTTTCAGTTGTTAAGGTGACATTACATCTAATAAAAGCACTTGTCAAGACGCAAAATACGTGTATAATGCACTTATGTTAAAATGAGAAAGGGTAAATTATGACAAACAGTAACACAGGCAACAGTAACACAGGCTATTTCAACGCAGGCAACAGTAACACAGGCTATTTCAACGCAGGCAACAGTAACACAGGCAACAGTAACACAGGCGACTGGAACGCAGGCGACTGGAACGCAGGCGATAAGAACGCAGGCAACAGTAACACAGGCAACAGTAACACAGGCGACTGGAACGCAGGCAACAGTAACACAGGCAACAGTAACACAGGCGACTGGAACGCAGGCGACTGGAACACAGGCGATAAGAACGTAGGCTATTTCAACGCAGGCAACAGTAACACAGGCGATAAGAACGCAGGCAACAGTAACACAGGCAACAGTAACACAGGCGACTGGAACGCAGGCGACTGGAACGCAGGCTATTTCAACACAGCAAGCCCAAAAACTATTAACTGCTTTAATAGTGAATGCGATGTCGATATTTGGAATGAGGCAAAAAAGCCAGATTGGATTTTTCAGGTATACCCAACAAGTTGGATTCGAGAGAGAGAAATGAACGATGAAGAAAAGACAGCCAACCCCAAATTTTATATTTGTGGTGGCTATCTAAAAAAGAACAACATGAAGGAGGAGTGGAAAAAGGCATTTGCCAGTGCGTCTAAAGAAGATATTGAACTGGTAAGAAGGCTCCCAAACTTTGATCCACGAATATTTGAGGAAATTACAGGATTAAATCTAGGAGAATAATATGATTAAAAAAAATGAGGCATGGTTAAGCGTGCCACTAAAAAAATTTATTCATGAAAAAATAGATAAAGAAGCAGAAAAAAGCGGGCGCTCAAAAGCAAAGGAAGTGCCTGTTTTATTAAAGGAAGCTCTTGAGGCTCGCAGTGGTAAATAAACTCACACTCCCATTCCCGCCAAAATCCTTGAACCCTAACGCCAGAGTTCATTTCAGAGAAAAGGCTAGGATTGTTAAGATTTGCCGCAATGACGCTCATTTAAGCGCACGTGCTGCTAAGTTGAAATATTCTGGAACAGGGGTGCTAACGATTGTATTCCACCCTCCTGATAAGCGCAAGCGGGATATTGACAACCAACTGGCTAGCGTAAAGGCTTATATCGATGGTATTTGTGATTATCTGAAAATAGACGACAGCGACTTCACTTGCATTTGTATTAAGCGTGGTGAGGTGGTTAAAGGTGGTAAGGTGGTGTTCAGTGTATAAACGCAAAGAAATAATAGGGGATTGCACGCTTTATCTAGGCGATAGTATGAAAATACTACCAACGCTTGAGCAAGTCGATTGCGTTGTGACAGACCCTCCTTATAAATTGACTTCAGGAGGTAAAAATAAAGATAAAACTAAAACTATGGGGGGAAAATATCTTAGTAAAAATTACAATAATAAAGGTGATATTATTAAGTGCGATATTAAATGGGCTGATTTCATGCCTCTTTCGTTTAATGTTTTACGTGACGGTCATGCTTATATTATGTCAAACGATAAGCAGCTTAGAAATTTATTGAATAGCGCAAATGACGCTGGGTTTAGTTTCCATAATCTTTTGACTTGGAATAAGAGAAACAAGATTCCAAACAGATGGTATATGAAACAAACTGAATTTATAGGGTTTTTCTATAAAGGGGAAGCTAAATATATAAATGATTGCGGCGATGGTAATTTATTAAAAATTGCTAATGTAACTGATAGCAAATGGGTTATTAGAAATGATAAGCAATCTGAGCGCAATGGTCGCCCTCACCCAACAGAAAAGCCAGTAGAGTTAATGGCTCATTTAATTGGCAATAGCACAAAGCAAGGTAAAACTGTTATTGATCCATTCATGGGCGTTGGCTCAACAGGTGTTGCTTGCGTCAAGTTAAACCGTAAATTCATAGGCGTGGAGATTGATGAGGATTATTTCAATATCGCATGCGAGAGAATAGAGCAAGCATCACGCCAAAAAGATTTATTCAGATAATACAGGAGATTAACATGAATATCTTCAAAAGAATATTCAGACCTAAAATTGAGGTCGTAACATTCACTAAGAAGCAAATAAATGAGCGTGAACTCATTAACAAAAAATGCGCTCAACTAGCCTCTGAAATTGGCTATAAGTGGAGTGAAAAATGGGGATAAGAATAGATAAAACTAAAAATTTATACGATCCTAGCCTTATTATAGCAACAGCTTCAAAATACGAATGCAAGCAAGCTGGCTGCCAGTCACAGCAAGAACGCAGGGGTCTTTGCGAAATGCATTATATAAAAAATTACGGGCTTTCAGTCGGCGCGGCTAAAAGAACACCTCAACTGCTTTTAGAGGGCAAAAAAAAGATGGCAGTTAAAAAGTTAACAGAAGAAGAAGTTTTTGAGATTAGGGTTAAATTAAAATCACCAATGCTAACACAAAGGAAAATAGCAAAACAATATGGAGTAGCAGCTTCAACAATCGCACATATAAGCACTGGCAGAATTTGGGGTGATTTGCAATGCTCAGACAAATAAAAACATGAACATTAAGTAGATAAACAATGACTAATATATCGCAACTGTTTTCAAAGCCAGCCACATCAATAATTCTGTTTCAGTTTTTAATTATTGTTCTGTTGGTTTGGTAATTAACTAAATTCTGGTTAAT
>JALSJY010000202.1 GCA_026989045.1 Hyphomicrobiales bacterium
CTGGTGCCATAGTTTCGGTTCTGAGGATTCTTGATCCGAATTGTATGCCGTGTAGTCCACAGGTGTTGAGTTGTTTTATATCATTTTCTGACCAGCCGCCTTCAGGTCCAATGGCAATATCAAATGTTTGCCATTGGTTTTGAGCGATTTCTTGGATGGTGGTTTTTTCGTTGGGTTCTAAAAACAGGCCGGTGCGTGAGGATTTGGCGTACTCTTGGATGCTGATGGGTGCTAGTATTTTTGGAATATCGACTCGAAAGCTTTGTTCACTGGCACTTATTGCAATGTTTTGCCAGTGCTTGAGTTTTTTTTCTAATCGCTTTTCTTTGAATTTGACCTCGCCGTATTCACTGGTGATGGGTTGAATGCTGTTGATGCCTAATTCCGTGGCTTTTTGTATGGTGTAATCCATGCGCTCGCCTTTGCTTAGACTTTGCACTAAGGTGATGTTGAGTTTTGATGAGCTTATGGGTTTAATGATTTCTTGTAAATGTATTTCAACTGATTTTTTATTGATGGCAGTTATTTGGGCTTTAAACTCTTGTTTTTGATGGTTAAATAGACGTAAATAACGACCGCTCTTTATTCGCAACACATTACGGATATAATGTGCCTTATCATCACTGATAATGATTGTCTCATCCAAACCCGCACTAAAGGGGTAGTAAAATCGGTGTAATCTCATGGACAGAAATTGTAATCGCAGGGCGCAAATTTAGCAATTTCAACAACCAAATCTCGTAAAACTAATACAGAGGAGTTGTTTTCCTCTGTATTAGTTGTTTTATGATTATCTGCTTATACAAATGCGTTTGCTTTGCACTGAAATGTCTGAATCTGTTGAAAGTGATTGAGAATTATCGTTCACTCTATGAATGATGTAGCACGATTGCACGGTATCTGGTTGAGCGCCAGAGCCTTCACCAACACCTGTTGTAATTGGTGCTCCACCAGATCCTTCACTGCCTCCTGCTAGTGGTGCTGCACCTGAGCCTTCACCACCGCCAGCTAGAGTTGTTGTGCTGATTAAAAAAAAACTCCCGTTATTATTAAATTTTTCATTGTGTTATTCCTCGTTTTTGTTATTAAAAATAAAGCTTGAAATTCCTATTTCATTGTTTAGGTTTTCAATTGCTTGGTTGGATAAATCCGTATCCTCATAACTATCAATTAAGGCTTGATATTCATGAAAGTGCTTCCGTGCCAGTTCTCTAAGACCATCGGTGAGTTCTTTTCTCTTGGATGGCCTTATTGAATTTGAGTAGTAGGTCATTTGAAATAACTGTTTATCCAATGATTTTGTTGTTAAATTATGTTGAATGGTTTTAGTCAATCTAAACATAACGTTGCTAAGAATGTTTATCAGAAAGGATTTTGTATGATTAGATTTGCTAGGTAAGGAGTTGTGGAAAAAGATTTTTTTCTCTAGTTTTGATAATATTCCTGCATTTACTAATGCTTCTAACATGCTCTTTGCTGTAATAATATTATCAGATGGTTTGCTTTGATTGAATGCTGAGGTATAAGAGCCAAACTTTCCATAAATAGGAATAAGTCCATCTTTATATTTATTTGATAGTTTCTTTAGTTCACCTAATAACAATAAATAGTGAGTATTTCTTTTTTCAGTCTTTTTAGTTGGTTGTTCTTCCAAACACTTCTTAACCACATGGCGTGAAAAGCCTGTTGAGAGGTAAACTGATGATTTGGTTTGGCTTTTTTTGTAGGCGTGGTTGACGTAGCTTGAGATAAAATCTTCAACTACGTCATTACCATCGAT
>JALSJY010000203.1 GCA_026989045.1 Hyphomicrobiales bacterium
GCTAATTTCAACGTTGATTACGCCCTAAGCAGCTCCGACTATCTCAACCTCAGGCAATTTTGTCATTCCCTTTTGTTCACGCACTAAATTTATAAAACGAGTAAATAGATAATGAGAATCATGCGGACCGGGGGAGGCTTCTGGGTGATATTGAACCGAGAATACAGGCTTATTATCTAATGCTATTCCACAGTTTGAGCTATCAAATAATGATTTGTGAGTTTCTATAACGCCAGCGGGCAGGGTGGCTGCATCAATTGCAAAGCCATGGTTCATTGAGGTGATTTCGACTTTGCTTGTAGTCAAATCTTGCACTGGGTGGTTTGCTCCGTGGTGTCCTTGATGCATTTTTATGGTTTTTGCGCCAAGTGCCAACCCAAGCAATTGATGTCCTAAGCAAATGCCAAATAGCGGCAAACCGCTTTCAATAAGCTCTTGAATAATAGGCGTTGCATATTTGCCAGTTTCGGCAGGATCGCCAGGGCCATTTGAGAGGAAAAGGCCATCAGGCTTAAGCGCTAAAATTTCTTTGGCAGAAGTTGAGGCTGGCACAATAGTGACCTTTGCATCTTGGGAAACAAGGCAACGTAAAATATTTTTCTTTGCACCATAATCAATTGCAACAATATGAAAAGCTGGATTAGAATTTTTTGAAAATCCTTCGTCCCACTCCCATCTTGTTTCGTTAAATGAATATGTCTCTTGCGTGCTAACTTCCTTAGCTAAATCAAGCCCTTCAAGACCTGGGAAATTATCTAATTCAGATTGCAATTTGCTTTCATCAAATTTTGCATCTGGCGAATGGGCGATAATAGCATCAACCATACCATTTTCACGAATATAAGAGGTAAGCGCACGAGTATCTATGCCAGTAATGCCAATGATGTTTCTTTCTTTTAGCCAATCATCAAGCTCTTTAGTTGCGCGATAATTTGCAGAATTGGTAATGTCGGTTTTTAATATGCAACCACGTGCGCCAGAGGCAGCTTTTAAATTGCTTGTTTCATCGTCCTCATCATTAACTCCAACATTGCCAATATGAGGAAAGGTAAAAGTGATTATCTGCCCAGTGTAAGATGGATCGCTCAGAATTTCCTGATAGCCAGTCATTGCAGTGTTAAAACAGACCTCACCAGCTGCATGGCCAATAGCACCAATGCCATATCCCATAAGAATAGTGCCGTCTTTTAATATTAACATTGCGGTTTTGGGTGAATTTTGCCAGCCTGACATTATAGTCTCCTAAGTTCTTGCAAGTCGCTATTGGTCGCTTTAACGTTATATTCGCGCCATGCGGAATTATTATGAGGAATTTTTGCGACAATATTGCATCATTCTTGTTTGGTCAACAACAGAAAAACTTATAAAATTGTGTCTTTACAACAGCTTAGAAAGTTATTCGCAGAAATCTTGGCAAGGGGCCAACTTATTGGTATACGAGAGGCTGATTTAATGATTTTTAGGAACTCAAATGCGCGAGAAAATAAACGCTGATTTAATAAAATCAATGAAAGCAAAAGACAAACGCCGCTCTGCAACTTTACGCCTGATAAATGCAGCAATTAAAGATAGAGATATTGATGCACGAGGCAAAGGCAAAGAGCCAATATCGGACGAAGAAATTCTTGTCTTGTTGCAAAAAATGGTCAAACAACGAGCTGAATCTATTGAAATTTATGCCAAAGCTGGGCGTGAAGATTTAGAACGACAGGAGCGTGATGAAGTTGCCATTATCGAAGATTATT